>JAJTGU010000024.1 GCA_021297985.1 Rubrivivax sp. | reverse complement strand
GCCGCCGCCTCGCGGCCGGCGGCGGGCCTGGCGGCCGCCAGACGAGCCCGCTGGCCCCATGCGCGCCGCGCCGCGCGCTGCCGCGGCCGGGCCACGCCTCGGGCGCAGCGCCAGCCGAGTCTCGATCAGGCGTAGCGTCCCGGCAGGCGTGCCAGCACAGCGGGAAGCGCCGTCGTCGGCGGCAGCGGGATCGGGGGGCGGGGCCGAAATCGAGCCGAAGCATGGCGGCGCGGCGCCTGGACCCGCGCCGGATCGGGAGATCCGGTCCGTCAGCGAATCGCGAGGATGTCGAAGCCCTTGAGCTTCAGCCACGGGCGGTCGGCGGTGACGACCTGAGCCTTCTGCACATGTCCGAGAGCGAGGCAGCAGCGGTCGCCCAGGGACAGGCCCAGTTTGCGGGTGGGCGGTCGCAACTGCGCTGCGAGCAACGCCACCGCGTCGGCCCCGGGTTCCGGCTCGAGCAAGGCAACGATGGCCGAGCCGTCGAAGACCTTCCCCGGCCGCTACTCGCGGGCGGCTTCGCGCCGACGCTCGGCAATCAGCTCGTCAACGACGCTTTGCCCGTGATTCTTGTACCTGGTCATCAGGGCCTGCGCGCGCCGGATGCCGGCCCGCCGCGATTGCAGCACCAGGCGATCGCCGTCGAGCTGCCAGTCCATCACGTCGCCGACGGCAATGCCGAGCTTTGCCCGCAACTCGGCCGGGATGACAACGCGTCCACCTTCGGACACAGTGGATTGGCTCATGACACCGATGCTGCGGAGTGACAGCGGGCCGGGATTCCGTCGCCCCAGTCCTTGGCTGTCACTCGGCGTACTCGCTCAACGGCACGCAACTGCAGAACAGGTTGCGATCACCGTAGACGTTGTCGACGCGACCGACCGGAGACCAGTACTTCTGGCGCTTCAGGCTGGCCACCGGATAGGCGGCCTGCTCGCGGCTGTACGGATGGCTCCAGTCGCCGCTGAGCAGGCTGGCTGCCGTGTGGGGTGCGTTCTTCAGCGGGTTGTCGTCCTGCGGCCATTCGCCAGCCTCGATGCGCGCGATCTCGCCGCGGATCGCGATCATCGCGTCGCAGAAGCGGTCGAGCTCGACCTTGGGCTCGCTCTCGGTCGGCTCGATCATCAGGGTGCCGGCGACCGGGAAGCTCAGCGTCGGCGCATGGAAGCCGTAGTCGATCAGCCGCTTGGCGACGTCTTCGGCACCGACGCCGGTGGCCTTGGCCAGCGGGCGGATGTCGACGATGCACTCGTGCGCCACGCCGCCGGCCACGAGCCGTGCATCGCCACCGGAGTACAGCACCGGGAAGTGCTGATTCAGCCGCGCCGCGACGTAGTTGGCCGACAGGATGGCGACCTCGGTCGCGTCGCGCAGGCCTTCGGCGCCCATCATGCGGCAGTACATCCAGCTGATCGGCAGCACCGCCGCGTTGCCCAGTGGCGCGGCGCTCACCGCGCCCACGCTGTGCTCGCCGCCCAGCCCGCCCGTGCGGTGCGCGGGCAGGAAGGGCACGAGGTCCTCGACCACCGCCACCGGGCCGACACCCGGCCCGCCGCCACCGTGCGGGATGCAGAAGGTCTTGTGCAGGTTCAGGTGGCTCACGTCACCGCCGAACTCCCCTGGGGCCGCCACGCCGACCAGCGCGTTCATGTTGGCGCCGTCCACGTACACCCGGCCCCCGTGCGCATGCACGATCTCGCAGAGTTCCTTGACGCGGACCTCGAACACGCCATGCGTGCTGGGGTAGGTGATCATCACCGCGGCGAGGTCGTGGGTGTGGGCCTCGCACTTGGCGCGCAGGTCATCCATGTCGACGTTGCCGGCGGTGTCGCACTTCACGACGACCACGCTCATGCCGACCATCTGTGCGCTGGCCGGGTTGGTGCCATGGGCGCTTTCGGGGATCAGGCAGACCTTGCGGTGGCCCTGGCCGCGGGCCTTCTGCCAGGCCTCGATGACCAGCAGCCCGGCGTATTCGCCCTGGCTGCCGGCGTTGGGCTGCAGGCTCACGCCAGCATAGCCCGTGGCCTGGCAGAGCCACTGGCACAGCTGGTCGTGCATGGCCCAGGTGCCGGCCTGCTGGTCGCGCGGCGCAAACGGATGCATCTGCGCGAACTCGGGCCAGGTGACCGGGATCATCTCGGCTGTGGCGTTGAGCTTCATCGTGCACGAGCCCAGCGGGATCATCGTCCGGTCCAGTGCCAGGTCCTTGTCCGACAGGCTGCGGATGTAGCGCAGCATCTCGGTTTCGCTGTGGTGGCTGTTGAACACCGGGTGGGTCAGGAAAGGCGTCGTGCGGCGCAGCGCCTCGGGGATCAGCGGCGCAATGCCTTTCTCAAAGGCCTCGAAGCCCGGCAACGTGGCGCCAGGACCGGCCAGCCAGCGCCACAGCGCCAGCAGGTCGTCGCGGGTCGTCGTTTCGTCCAGCGCCACGCTGACATGCGTGGGCGACAGGCGGCGCAGGTTGGCCCCGTCGTCAAGCGCCCGCTGCATCACCGCGTCGGCCGCTGCCGCGTCGGCCAGTTGCACCGTGATCGTGTCGAAGGCGGCCGGCGTGACGACCGTCAGGCCCATGTCCTGCAGCCCGCGGGCCAGGATCGCGGTGTAGCTGGCCACGCGCTGCGCGATGCGCTTCAAGCCCGCCGGGCCGTGGTAGACGGCGTACATGCTGGCCATCACCGCCAGCAGCACCTGCGCGGTGCAGATGTTGGACGTGGCCTTCTCGCGCCGGATGTGCTGCTCGCGCGTCTGCAGCGCCAGCCGGTACGCCGGGTTGCCCTGGCTGTCGACGCTGACGCCGACCAGCCGGCCCGGCATCGAGCGCTTGAACTCGTCGCGGCAGGCCAGGTAGGCGGCGTGCGGGCCGCCGCTGCCCATCGGCACGCCGAAGCGCTGCGTGTTGCCGACGACGATGTCGGCCCCCAGCTCGCCGGGTGGCACGAGCAGCGTCAGTGCCAGCAGGTCGGCCGCGACCACGAAGGCGGCCTGTCGGGTGTGGGCCTCGTCGATGTGGGCCTTGAGGTCGTGGATCAGGCCGCTGGTGCTGGGGTACTGCGCGATGACGCAGAAGTAGTCGTGCTCCTTCATCAGCCCGGGCGCGAATCCGACCTTCACGTCGATTCCCAACGGCGCCGCGCGGGTCTGGATGACCTCGATGGTCTGCGGGTGGCAGTCGCCGGCGACGATGACGGTGTTGCTCTTGCTCTTGACGCTGCGCCTGGCCAGCGTCATGGCCTCGGCTGCGGCGGTGGCCTCGTCGAGCATGCTGGCATTGGCGATGGCCATGCCGGTCAGGTCGCAGAGCATGGTCTGGAAGTTGACCAGCGCCTCCATGCGGCCCTGGCTGATCTCGGCCTGGTAGGGCGTGTAGGCGGTGTACCAGGCCGGGTTCTCGAGGATGTTGCGCTGAATGACGCCTGGCACATGCGTGCCGTGATAGCCCTGGCCGATGAAGCTTCGCAGGACGCGATTGCGGCCGGCGATGGCCTTCAGCTCGGCCAGCGCCGCCGCCTCGCCAACCGGCGGCGGCAGCTGCATCGCCTGGCTGCGCGCGATCGAGCGCGGGACGATGGCCTCGATCAGCGCCCGGCGCGTGAAGTTGGGCTCGCCCGGGGCGATCGTCGAAAGCATCGCGGTCTCGTCGTCGGCCCAGGGGCCGATGTGGCGGGCCTGGAAGGCGCGGTCGTGCTCAAGGTCCGAGAGCGGGGGATGGGCGTGCATCAGCATGGCGAGGGCCTCCGGGGCATGCCCGGCGTAGTCAGGATGTGGGGTTGGGGAGGGAAACGCCGCGTCAGAGCGACTTCAGCAGCTTGTCGTAGGCCGGCGGGTCCATCAGCTCGTCGAAGTGCTCCATGTGCGTGACGTGGACCTTGAAGAACCAGCCGTTGCCCAGCGGGTCCTTGTTCACGAGCGAGGGGTCGTCCTTCAATGCGGTGTTGACCTCGACGACCTCGCCTTCGACCGGCATGTACAGATCGGCTGCGGCCTTGACCGACTCGACGACGCCGGCGACGTCACCGCGCTTGTACGTGCGGCCGACCTCGGGCAGCTCGACGAAGACCACGTCGCCCAGCGCGTCCTGCGCGTGGTGCGTGATGCCGACGACCGCGGCCTCGTGGTCCTCGATGTTGATCCACTCGTGGTCAGGCGTGTACATCGTCGTCATCGGCTCTCTCCTTGGGTTCGTGGGGCGGGTGGGCGTACGGCAGCGGCCTTCAGCCGCGGTGGTAGCGGTGGGGGGCGAACGGCATGTTCACGACGCGCATCGGCACGCGTTTGCCTCGCACCTCGGCAAACACCTCGTGGTGCGCGACGGCATGCTCGGGGCCGAGGTAAGCCATGGCGATCGGCTGGTTCACGGTCGGCGCCAGCGTGCCGCTGGTGACGGTGCCGAGCTTGTGCCCGTGGGCGTCGAACAGCGCTGCACCTTCGCGCACAGGCACTCGCTCGAGGCCTTGCAGGCCAACGCGCTTGCTGGGCGCACCGGACGTCAACTGGCTGCCGATCGTCGCAGCGCCGGGGTAGCCGCCTTCGCGCGCGCCGCCGGGGCGCCGGACCTTCTGGATCGCCCAGGTCAGGCCGGCCTCGACCGGGCTGGTGGCGTCCGAGATGTCGTGGCCGTACAGGCAAAGTCCGGCTTCAAGGCGCAGCGTGTCGCGTGCCCCCAGTCCGGCCGGCTTGACCTCGGGCTGGGCCAGCAGGGCTTCGGCGAGTGTCACCGCGTGCTCGGCCGCGACCGAGATCTCGAAGCCGTCCTCGCCGGTGTAGCCCGACCGCGTGACGTGGCAGACGCTGCCGGCGAGGTCGAACACGCCGCCGGTCATGAACACCAATCCGGCGACCGCCGGGTTCAGCCGTGCCAGCGCCGCAACGGCCTGCGGGCCCTGCAGCGCCAGCAGGGCGCGCTCGGGCATCGCGACCACCGTGCAGCGGTGCCCGATGTGGGTGACCAGGTGCTTCAGGTCGGCTTGCTTGCATCCGGCATTGACGACCAGGAACAGGTCGCCGAAGCCGGCCGCCTTGGCCGCTGCCCCGGACTTGCAGGCCATCAGGTCGTCGAGCAGGCCGCCGCTGGTGTTCGTGAAGAAGGCATAACGCTGCTTGCCTTCGCCCAGGCCGATCAGGTCCATCGGGACCAGGGTTTCGAGTGCTGCGGCGGAGTCGTCGCCAACGAGTCGGATCTGGCCCATGTGCGAGACGTCGAACAGCGCCGCGGCGTTGCGGCACTGCTGGTGCTCGGCGATCACGCCGGCGCTGTACTGCACCGGCATGCTGTAGCCGGCAAAAGGCACCATGCGGGCGCCCAGGCGGAGATGCAGCGCGTGCAGCGGAGTCTGGAGCAAAGTGGCGTCGGCAGTGGACATTGGCGTCAGGGCCTGATTGGCGAGGGCAACTCGTCCCGGGCCGATGGCCCGGGGGTGGCCCCCGCTGTCCGCTTTACCTGAGAGATTCGGCCCGCGCCACCCGTGGCCCTGGTGCAGCCACGTCGCGCAGACCTTGCCCCTTCGGTGGGCCACTGCGCAAAACTGCCGGCAGCGGCCTCTCTCCAGTGAGGTGTGGGTCGAGCCAGTCCTTTTGCCTGAGCGTTTGCTGTTCGCTTCGCCTTCGGCGGTGGCGCTGCTGCGGTCGAAACCGAGCGCGGCGGCCACTCTCTCCTGACTGCGGACCAGTGTAGCAGCGTGACTGCAGCGGCAGCCCTCAGCCGTTTGACATCGCCACCCGGACGCGCAGGCGATTCGCGGCCGAGGTGGGTGTGGTGAACACGGCGACACCGGGCCCGAGTGCGTCGCGCACCGAGCCGGCCGCCCGCGCCAGGCTGAACTGCGCGAGCGCGACCACGCCGCAGCCATGGTCCTGCACCAGGCGTCGAGCGGCGGCCACGACGGCGGCATCGTGTCTCGCGGGGTCGCCGGCCTGCAAGGCAGCGAGTGCGCCGTCGGCCAGGGCCGTGTGCAGCGACACGCCGGCGTCAACGGCTGAAAACTCCGCCGGCATCGACGCCAGCGTCGGCGCGAAGCTGGCGACCAGCCCGATCGCACAACCACCGGCCTGCGCGGCGGCGAGCGCTTCGTCGACCATGGCCTCGTTGGGAGCCAGCACGGGCCAGCCGGGGTGCGCGGCCTTCACGGCGCCGATGCAGGGGCCGAAGGCCGAGCAGGTGAACAGCAAGGCATCGGCACCGGTTCCTCGGGCGTAGGCGGCCAGCGCGAGGAAGCGCTCGGTCATCGCGGCGTCGAGCTGACCGCCGGCTGCAAGGTCCCCAGCGAGGCTGTCGTCGAGCAGGTTCATGCGCCGGGCCTCGGGCCAGAGGCGCGACAGCTCGGCCTCGATCGGAGCGACCGAGGCCGCCAGGGCATGGACCAGGGCGATACGCGGCACGGCGCGGGGTGTACCGAGGTCAGCCCGCCGAGCGGGACAGGTGGGCCATGCCCGCCATGCGCCGGCCCTGGTTCCACCACACCAGTGCTGCCAGCAGCACGGCAGGCAGGTAGAACCAGTGTTCGCTGACCCGGCCACTGGGACGCATCACGGCGCGGATGTCCCAGCCTTGCTCGAAGCCGGCCTTCTGCGCCCGGCTGCCGAACTTGACGCCGCCGACCTGCAGCTGCTCGCCCAGGCCCATCGTGGTCAGCCCGACGTCGGCCAGGCGCTTTCGGCCATCGGCCGTGACGCCGTCGGCCGGCCGGTCGCCCAGGGTCAGCGCCACGGTCTTGGTGACATCGTCGCCCTCGATCGTGGTGCCGGAGATCTGAAGCACCAGGCGCTCGCCGCTCTTGGCGTCGCGCGCGATCTGTTGCAACTGTGCCGCCGGCACTTCCTGGTACTCGGGCGCGATGCGGTCCATGAACCAGTCCGGCCGGAACAGCAGGGCCACCGCAACGGCCAGCACGGCGAGTTCCCAGGGCTTGCAGCGCACGCGCAGCCAGCCCATGGTCAAGGCCGCGAACAGCAGAGTCGCCAGCGTGCACGCGCCGACCACCAGCACCACCTCCGGGATGCCCTGCACGTCGATCAGCAACAGCATCGGGTTGAAGATCCAGATGAACGGCAGGATCACGGTGCGCAGTGCGTAGACCGAGCCCTGGATGCCGGTCTTGATGGCGTCTTCGCCGCTGATCGCCGCGGCGGCGAAGGTCGCCAGCCCGACGGGTGGCGTGATGTCGCCCATGATCCCGTAATAGAAGACGAACAGGTGCACCGCGATCAGCGGGATGACCAGCCCGCTCTGGGCGCCGAGCTCGACCACCACCGGCGCCATCAGCGTCGCCACGAGCACGTAGTTGGCCGTGGTGGGCACGCCGAGGCCGAGCACCAGGCAGACAAAGGCGATGAACAGCAGCATCGCGATGACATTGCCCTGGCTGACGAACTCGACGAAGTCCGTCATCCGCAGGCCCAGGCCGGTGAGCGTGATGCCACCGACGATGATGCCGGCGGTTGCGGTGGCGACGCCGATGCCGATCATGTTGCGCGAGCCATCCAGCAGCCCGCCCAGGACGTCATCGGCACCGCGCTGCCAGGCATCGCCGATGGCCTGGCGTCGCAGCAGCAGGATCATCGGTCGCTGGGTCACCATCAGCACCACCAGCACGACGATGGCCCAGAACGCGGCCAGCGACGGCGACATCTCCTCGACCATCAGGCACCAGATCAAGGTGCCAATGGGCATCAGGAAGTGCAGCCCCGCGCGCACCGTGGGCCAGGTGTCGAGGGCCTGGGGTCTTTCGATGTCGATGTCCTGAGGCAGGTCGGGGCAACGCGCCGCCTCGCGCAGGCTGATGGCATACAGGCCCAGCAGCAGAGCCGCGACCCCAAACGGCGCGGCCGGGCCGAGCAGGGCCTTCACACCGACCAGGGCGTAGTAGACCAGTGCAACCACCAGGACGCTGCCCGACAGGCCCAGCCCGAACCGAACGGCCTTGTCGGCCAGCGGGCGATGTGCACGCTCGACCATCGGCTGCATGCCCAGCTTCAGGGCCTCGAGGTGGACGATGTAGAGCAGCCCGATGTAGGACAGTGTCGCGGGCAGGATCGCGTGCCGCACGATCTCGGAGTACGGGATGCCCACGTACTCGACCATCAGGAACGCGGCCGCGCCCATCACCGGCGGCATGATCTGGCCGTTGACCGAGCTCATGGTCTCGATCGCGCCGGCCTTGACGCCGCCGTAGCCGGCCTTCTTCATCAGCGGGATCGTGAAGATGCCGCCCGAGACCACGTTGCTGACCGAGCTGCCGCTGATCATGCCGTTCAGCGCGCTCGACACCACGGCCACCTTGGCCGGCCCGCCCCGCAGGTGGCCGAGCGCCGCAAAGCTGACCTGCATCATGTAGTTGCCGCCGCCGGCACGGTCCAGCAGCGTGCCGAACAGGACGTAGACGAAGATCGCGCCGGTCGACACGCCGAGTGCGATGCCGTAGACGCCTTCGGTCGTGAGCCAGAGGTGCGACAGCAGCCGGTTGAGGCTCGCGCCCTTGTGGGCCAGCACGTCGGGCATCCAGGGGCCGGCCATCGCGTAGCCGATGAACACCGCCGCCAGCGCGGCCATCGGCCAGCCGACGCTGCGCCGGGTCGCTTCAAGCAACAGGACCAGGCCGGTGCAGGCGACCACGACGTCCATCGTCGAAGGCTGGCCGGGCCGGGAGGCGATCTCCTTGTAGAAGAGCAGCAGGTAGGCGCCCGCAAAGGCGCCGGCCAGCGCCAGGACCCAATCGATGGCCGGGACGCGGCTGCGTGGCGAACGCTTGAACGCCGGCCAGGCGGCGAACGCGAGGAACAGCGCAAAGCCCAGATGCAGTGCCCGGGCCTCGGTGTCGTTGAGGACTCCGAAGCCCAGCGCGAACGGCAGCGGGCTGGCGTACCAGAGCTGGAACAGCGCCCACGCCAGCGCGACGGTGGCGATCAGCGCCTTGGCTGCACCTTGAGGCTTGCGCCCACCGGTGTCGGCGTTGGCGACGAGTTGCTGAAGGGCCTCGGGGGCCTTGTCGATGTCGGTGGCCATGGTGCCGCGCAGTCAGCGGCGCCGCCTTACTTGATCCAGCCCTTTTCCTTGTAGTAGCGAGCCGCACCTTCGTGCAGCGGGGCCGTGAGCCCGTTCCTGACCATCGCCTCGGGGGTCAGGTTGGCCAGGGCCGGGTGCAGGCGCTTGAACTCGTCGAAGTTGTCGAACACCGCCTTGACGACGGTGTAGACCGTCTCCGGCGAGGTCTTGGACGACGCGACCACGGTGGCAAGCACTCCGTAGGTGTCGCGCGGCTGCGGGTTGTTGGGGTACAGGCCGCCCGGGATGGTGGCCTTGGCGAAGTAGGGCTTGTCGGCCACCAGCTTGTCGATGGCCGGGCCGGTCAGGGGCACGATCTGCGCGCCGCAGCTCGTTGTCGGGTCCTGGATGTTGGCGCTCGGGTGGCCGACGGCGAAGAAGAAGCCGTCGATCTTGCCGTCGCACAGGGCCGGCCCGTGTTCATCGGCCTTCAGTTCCGCGGCCAACGAAAAGTCCGACATCTTCCAGCCCAGCGCGGTCAGCAGTTCCTCCATCGCGGCCCGGGTCCCCGAGCCCGGGTTGCCGACGTTGAAGCGCTTGCCCTTGGTGTCGGCAAATGTCCTGATGCCGGATTCCTTGCGCACCACGACGGTGAAGGGCTCCGGGTGCACGCTGAACACCGCGCGCAGATCGCCGTAAGCGCCGGCATCCTTGAACTGCGCCACGCCACGGGCGGCGTTGAACTGCACGTCGCTCTGCGCAAAGCCGAGATCGAGTTCGCCGGCCTTCAGCGTGTTGACGTTGAAGACCGAACCGCCAGTCGACTCGACCGAGCAGCGGATGCCGTGTTTGGCGCGGTCCTTGTTGACCAGACGGCAGATGGCACCCCCGGCGGCGTAGTACACGCCCGTGACGCCACCGGTGCCGATGGTCATGAAGCGCTGCTGGGCAAACGCGGCTGGAGCGGCAAAGCTGCCGGCCACGAGGGCGGCGGCCAGGGTCAGGGCAAGGCGCATGGACAGGATCCTTCCGGTGGAGTGGGGAGTTGGGGCGGGAAACATGCTCAGCGCGGCAGAACGGAGTCAAGCGCAGCTGCGAGCTTGTCGACCAGCTCGTGCATCTGCCCGATGCTGCAAACGAATGGTGGCGCAAGCAATACGTGATCGCCCTGCCTGCCGTCGACGGTGCCGCCCATGGGATAGCACAGCAGGCCACGCTCGAACGCCGCCGCCTTGAGCCGGGCGTGGGTGCGCCACTCGGCCGGCAGTGGCACCTTGCTGGCACGGTCGGCCACCAGCTCGATGCCGCGGAACAGACCCCGGCCACGCAGATCGCCGACGTTCGGGTGGTCGCCCAGGCGCTCTGCAAGCAGCTGTGCAAGCGTCTCGCCCAGGCTTCTGACCTGCGCCAGCAGGCCTTCCTCGCGGATCACGCGCTGCACCGCAAGTGCTGCCGCACAGGCGACCGGATGACCCAGGTAGGTGTGGCCGTGTTGAAAAAAGCCGCTGCCGTCGCGCAGCGCGTCGACGATGCGCTGTTGCACCAGCAGCGCGCCGATGGGCTGGTAGCCCGCGCCCAGGCCCTTGGCGATGACCAGCAGGTCCGGCACCACGCCTTCCTGCTCGCAGGCGTAGAGCGTGCCGGTGCGACCCATGCCGCACATCACCTCGTCCAGGATCAGGAGCACACCGTGGCGGTTGCAGATCTCGCGGATGCGGCTGAAGTAACCCGCGACCGCTGGCACCGCGCCCAGCGTGGCTCCGACCACCGGCTCGGCCACGAAGGCCGCGACGCGATCCGGCCCCTGGCGCAGGATCTCGTCTTCCAGCGCCTGCGCCATGCGTGCGCCGTACTGTTCGGCCGACTCGTCATGGCGTTGCCCGCGGTAGGCGTAACACTCGGGGATGTGGGCGATCTGCTCCAGCAGCAGCGACGGAAACTGCCCGCGCCGCCAGCGGTTGCCGCCGGCCGACAGCGCGCCCAGCGTGTTGCCGTGGTAGCTCTGCCAGCGCGCGACGACGCGGTTCTTGTCCGGCCGGCCGCATTCGGCGTGGTATTGCACGGCGAGCTTCAGCGCCGCCTCGACGGCCTCGCTGCCGCCGCTGACGAAGTACACCGATTCCAGCCCGGCGGGTGCCTGCGTCACCAATTCATCGGCCAGGGCTTCGGCCGGCTCGCTGCTGAAGAACGAGGTGTGGGCATAGGCCAGCCGCGCGACCTGCTGCTGCACCGCGGCCACCACGGCCGGGTGGCCGTGGCCCAGGCAGGAGACCGCGGCGCCGCCCGATCCGTCGAGGTAGCGCTTGCCGCTGCTGTCGACCAGATAGGCGCCGTCGCCTCCGACGGCCAGCGGATAGGTCTGGCGCAGATGGCGGTGCAGGACGTGGCTCATGCTCGGATCTCCCGGTCCGCCCGGTGGGGCGGCCTGCGCACAATGCTGCCATGCCCATGCTCGACACCGCCGCCGACCTGCGCCGCTGCCTGCAGCGCTGCCGCACGATCGCCGTGGTCGGCCTGTCGGACCAATGGCACCGGCCGAGCTTCTTTGCCGCCAAGTACATGCAGCACCAAGGCTGGCGCATCGTGCCGGTCAACCCGCGCCTGGCGGGTGGCCAGATCCTTGGCGAGACGGTGTACGCCCGGCTCGAGGACATCCCGCAGGCCGTCGACATGGTCGACGTCTTCCGCAAGTCCGAAGACGTGCCGCCCATCGTCGAGAGCGCCATCGCCATCGGCGCGAAGTGCCTGTGGCTGCAACTCGGCGTCGTCCACCAAGCCGCCGCCGACGCCGCCAGTGCCGCCGGGCTGGACGTGGTGATGGACCGCTGCGTCAAGATCGAACACGCCCGGCTGTTCGGCGGGCTCAACTTCGTGGGCGTGAACACCGGAGTGCTCTCGGCTCGGCGACAGGGTGCTGGAGACCGCGCATGAGCGAACGACGCCACCGCGGCGACCACCGCTTCCACCCCGACACCCTGGCCATCCACGCCGGCCAGATCCCCGATGCCGCGACGGGTGCGCGGGCGCTGCCGATCTACCAGACGACGAGCTTCGTCTTCGACAGCGCCGAGCATGCGGCGGCGTTGTTCAATCTGCAGACCTTCGGCAACGTGTACTCGCGGCTGTCCAACCCGACGGTGGCGGCGCTGGAGGAGCGGGTCGCGGCGCTCGAGCAGGGGCGCGCCGCGGTGGCCTGTGCCAGCGGCATGGCGGCCGAGTCGCTGGTGCTGACGACGCTGCTGCAGGCTGGCGACCACGTCGTCGCAGCCGGGGCGCTGTATGGCGGAACGGTGACGATGCTGGCGGTGAACCTGGCCAAGTTCGGCATCGAGACGACGTTTGTCGATGCGACGCGGCCCGAGGCCTTTGCGGCTGCGATGCGGCCGAACACGCGCGCGGTGTTTGCCGAGTCGCTGGGCAACCCGAGCCTGGTGGTGCTGGACATCGCCGCGGTGGCCGAGGTCGCACATGCCCACGGCGTGCCGCTGATCGTCGACAACACGGTGCCCAGCCCGCTGCTGTGCAACCCCATCGAACACGGGGCCGACATCGTCGTGCACAGCGCGACCAAGTACCTGGGCGGCCACGGCACGACGCTGGCCGGCGTGGTCGTCGAGTCCGGACGCTTTCCGTGGGACAACGGCAAGTTCCCCGGCATGACCGAACCCTCGCCCGGCTACCACGGCGTACGCTTCTACGAGACCTTCGGCGACTTCGGCTTCACGATGCGCTGCCGCATGGAAGGCCTGCGCGTGCACGGCGCCGCGCTGGCGCCGATGGCGGCCTGGCAGGTGCTGCAGGGCATCGAGACCCTGCCGCTGCGCATGGCCCGGCATTGCGACAACGCCCTGGCCGTCGCGCGGTACCTGCAGGCAAAGCCGCAGGTTGCGTGGGTCAACTACCCGGGCCTGCCCGGGCACCCGCAGCACGCGCTGCTGATGCGGCAGATGCGTGGCGCGTCGGGCCTGCTGGCGTTTGGCTTGAACGGTGGCGAGTCCGCGGGCGTGCGCTTCATCGAAGCGGCACAGATCATGAGCCACCTCGTCAACATCGGCGACACGCGCACCCTGGTCAGCCACCCCGCATCGACCACGCACCGGCAGTTGAACGCCGAGCAGCAACTCGCCGCCGGCGTGCGGCCGGAGATGGTGCGCCTGTCGGTTGGCCTGGAACACATCGACGACATCCTGTGGGACATCGACCAGGCTCTGGCCGCCGCCGCTGTTGCATGATCCACGGCCACCGGAAGCAGACCGCCAGGAGACCGCCATGAGCCATTCCGAGACCGATGCCCTTGTCCTGAACCATCGTGACGCCAGCGGCGTCGTCACGCTGACGCTGAACCGGCCGCAGGCCTACAACGCGCTGTCCGAAGGCATGCTGGAGGCGCTGCAGACGGCGCTCGACGGCGTCGCGCGCGATGAGCAGTCGCGGGTGGTCGTGATCGCGGCCGCGGGCAAGGCGTTTTGTGCCGGGCACGACCTGAAGGAGATGCGCGCCGAGCCGGGCCTGGGCTACTACGAGCGCCTGTTTGCCCAGTGCGGACGCATGATGATGACGATCCAGCGCCTGCCGCAACCGGTGATCGCAAGGGTGCACGGCACGGCGACCGCGGCGGGCTGCCAGCTGGTGGCGATGTGCGACCTGGCGGTGGCGGCGAGCGACTCGCGCTTTGCCGTCAGCGGCGTCAACCTGGGGCTCTTCTGCTCAACGCCGAGCGTGGCCTTGTCGCGCAACCTGTCGCGCAAGGCGGCGTTCGAGATGCTGGTCACGGGCGACTTCATCACTGCCGAACAAGCGCTGGCCAAGGGCCTGATCAACCGGGTCGTCGCACCCGAGGCGCTGGACGCCGAAGTCGCCGCGCTGGCCGGACGCATCGTCGGCAAGCCGCGCGAGGCGCTGGCCATGGGCAAGGCCTTGTTCTACCGACAGCTCGAAGCCGGCATCGAAGCCGCCTACGCCGACGCCACGTCGACCATGGCCTGCAACATGATGGAGGGCAGCGCGCTCGAAGGCGTGCAGGCCTTCATCGACAAGCGCAAGCCGAACTGGTGAGCGCCGAGCCGCAGGGATCGACCAGCGCCATCAGGCTGGGCGGCGTCTGGACAGCCAGAGCAAGGCCCCCAGCCCCGCCACAAGCAGGGCCGCCGGGCTCGGTTCCGGCACGGCCGTGACGAGCGAGAAGCTGTCCAGGGTCCAGCTCAGGTTGGTTGCGCCGTTGGCGCGGTCCATCACCAGCACGATGCCGTCGACGTGGCCGAAGTTGAAGGTCGGGTTGTCGGTGAAGGGCAGCGCCACCTGCATCGGGCCCCCCGGCACCGTCGGCGCGGCATTCACCGACGCGGTGGAGTAGTACAGCGGGTTGGCCGGGTCCAGAGGGACCGAGGTGTAGAACACGATGTTGATGTTCGACGCCAGCGACACGCCGCTGAAGTCGAGCTGGAAGGCGTCGTAAGGCCGGACGTCCAGCCCCAGCAGCGGGCCGCCGACGCCGGGGTCGCCGATCGGACGGGTGAAGGCGCCCCAGCTCACGAGGACTTCGGTGCGGGCACCGACCCCGGTGCTGACGCTGAGGTTGCCGTTGCCCACCGACAGCGCGGCGACGCTGTTCAGCGGGTTGGTGTAGTTGTGGTGGTAGATGCCCCGCACCCCACCCGGCACGCTGGCCGTGAAGTCGTTGAAGCTGCGATCGCCGACCGCAAACAACACGCTTGTCGTCGGCGACGACGGCGCGTCGAAGCTGTCGATCAGCAGCGACGCGGCGGACGCCGAGGTGGCCAGCGTCAGGCCGAGTGCGGTCGCGGCCAATGGGCGGCGAAGGGCGGGGACGAGGGGCAGGATGCGCATTGCAGGCTCCGGATGGGATGGCCGCATTGAAGGGCCTGTCCGCCTGCCGCGCTTCCCCTGTCCGAAGGGGACGTGTCGCCTGGATTGGGGGCTACATCCCGGCGTAGTTCGGCCCGCCGCCGCCTTCCGGCGTGACCCAGACGATGTTCTGGGTCGGGTCCTTGATGTCGCAGGTCTTGCAGTGCACGCAGTTCTGGGCGTTGATGACGAGCTGGTCGGCGCCGTCCTTCTGCACGAACTCATAGACCCCGGCCGGGCAGTAGCGGCTCTCCGGCCCGGCGTAGTGGGCCAGGTTCACCGCCACCGGCACCGATGCGTCCTTCAGCGTCAGGTGCGCGGGCTGGTTTTCCTCGTGGTTGGTGTTGCTGATGAACACCGACGACAGGCGGTCGAAGGTCAGCACGCCGTCGGGCTTGGGGTAGACGATCTTTTCGGCCTGACTGGCCGCATGCATGCGCACGTGGTCGGGCGCGCTGCGGTGCACGGTCCACGGCGGGCGCTTGACGCCCAGGCGCGGCAGCAGCCACTGCTCGACGCCGGTCATCAGCGTGCCGACCGTGAAGCCCTGCTTGAACCACTGCTTGAAGTTGCGGCTGCGGTCCAGTTCTTCGTGCAGCCAGCTCTTGGCAAAGGCCTCGGGGTAGGCCGACAGCTCGTCGGCAGCGCGTCCGGCCTTCAGTGCCGCGGCGGCGGCTTCGGCGGCGAGCATGCCGGTCTTGATCGCGGCGTGGCTGCCCTTGATGCGGGCCGCGTTCAGCGTGCCGGCATCGCAGCCGATCAGCGCACCGCCGGGGAACACGAGCTTGGGCAGCGACAGCAGCCCACCTGCGGTGATGGCCCGCGCGCCGTAGCCGATGCGCTTGCCACCCTCGAGGTGGGCGCGGATCGCCGGGTGCGTCTTCCAGCGCTGCATTTCCTCGAAAGGGCTCAGCCAGGGGTTCTGGTAGTCCAGTCCGGTGACGAGGCCGAGCGTGATGCGGTTGCCCTCCAGGTGGTAGAGGAAGCCGCCGCCGTAGGTCTGCTCGTCCATCGGCCAGCCGGCGGTGTGGACCACCAGGCCGGGCCGGGCCCTGTCGGCCGGGATCTCCCACAGTTCCTTCACGCCGATGGCGTAGCTCTGCGGGTCGCGTCCGGCGTCGAGTGCGTACTGCGCGATCAGCGCCTTGCCGAGGTGGCCACGCGCGCCTTCGGCAAAGAGGGTGTATTTGCCCAGCAACTCCATGCCCAGCTGGAACCCGCCGTGCGCCGTGCCGTCCTTGGCCACGCCCTGGTGCCCGGTGGCCACGCCCCGAACCTCGCCCGCGTCACCGTACAGGACTTCGGCCGCGCTGAACCCCGGGAAGATCTCGACGCCCAGCGCCTCGGCCTGCTCGGCCAGCCATTTGGTGACTGCACCCAGGCTGATGACGAAGTTGCCGTCGTTGTGCAGGCAATCCGGAATCAGCCACTGCGGTGGCTGCTGCGCGCCGGTTTCGGACAGGAACAGCACCTCGTCGCCCGTGACGGGCTGGTTCAGCGGCGCGCCGCGGTCCTTCCAGTCGGGGAACAACTCATTCATCGCCCGCGGGTCCATCACCGCGCCGGACAGGATGTGCGCACCCGGCTCCGAGCCCTTTTCGAGCACGACGACCGACAGTGCCGAGTCGACCTGCTTGAGCCGGATCGCCGCCGCCAGTCCGGCCGGACCGGCGCCCACGACGACCACGTCGTACTCCATCGATTCGCGCGGGCCGTGTTCGGCCAGCAGGTGCGCAGGGGTCTTCAAGCTTCGGCTCCGGAAAAGCCCGGGATTCTAGGGAGGCCCTTGGGGTCGGGCGTACGGCGTACAGGCAGCCAGTCGGCGCCTGGTCAGCCGACCCGCGGCACCGCGCGCCAGATGATGCGGGCGACCAGGACCACGGTGACGAAGACACCGGCCATCGCCAGGCCCAGTACCAGGCGGATCTGCTGCACCCAGCCACTGTCCGCCTGCATGCCGCCGAAGGCCAGCACCAGCACCGCCGAGCCGGCCAGCGCCAGCACGTCGGCCGAGCGCAGCCAGAAATCGGCCGCTTCGTCGCGCTGGCACATCGCCAGCAGGACCCGGCGCGTGGTGCCACGCAGGTAGAACAGGGCCGCGCCGACCGTAACGGCGGTCAGCAGCAGGGACATCGCAAACAGTTCGAGGCTCATCGAGGTCTCCGTCATTCGGGTTCGGGTGCAGATTCCAGGGTCCAGAGGCCGCTTTCAGCGCAGCGCCGGGGTTTCGATGCGGCAGCTGCCGTCGCAATGCGGCAGGGCTTGCCGCGGCACCTTCGGCGCCAACAGGCGCAGCAAGTGGGGCAGCAGCCGGTGGGCGCCCAGCGCCGACAGCGTCATCCGGTGGCGCACCACCCAGGGGTAGACGCGGCTCATCAGCGGCCGGCTCCAGGGGTGAGACCAGACGCGGGCCAGGCCCCGTGCGCCGACGCTGCCGTAAAGCAGCGCGATGGCATCGACGCCGCGGTGCCAGCCCCCGAGCACGTCGTGCACGTGCAGCGCCGTCAGCAGCGCGTCCTGCTGGATGCCTTCGTCGCGCAGCGAGCGGCCGGCCAGCTCGGGCCGCGGCACGGCGGTGTCGAAGCCGGGTGCGGCGCAATCGACAAAGCCGATGTCGCCGGCGGTGTCGAGCGCCGCGATCTGCCGGATCTCGGCCATGCACAGCCGGCAGCCACCGTCGAAGTAGACGGTCAGCAGGGTCTCGCGTTCCACAAGGGCGTTGAGTGCGGTCATGTTGATTCCTTTGCTTCGGTAATTTCTGTCATGAGAGAAACATACGGACGTAGGCCACCCGGACCGTAGGACTGCGCCCGGGGCGCAGCTCCACGGCCCGGGCGTCAACTCTTGGGTTTGCCGCGGATCAGGCCCTGGATGCGGGCGCCGAGCTTCATGATCTTGACCAGCGTCTCGGGCGGCAGCTTCAGCATCTCGTCGACCCAGGCCGACAGCGTCTGCATCAGCACCAGGGTCTCGCCGACCCGTTGTCGCGTCACGGCGCTTTCGCGCGCCATCTCGGGGTGAGCGAGCAACTCGCGCAGGACCTGCACCGTGGGCTCGAACTCGCGCGACTTGCGTCCGCGCACGACGATGCGCAGCAGCTCCCAGACATCGCCCGAGGTCTCGAAGTGGTCGCGCCGGTCGCCCAGCAGGTGCACGACCCGCGCCAGACCCCAGCTCTGCAGTTCGCGCAGCGAGGTGCTGACGTTGCTGCGCGCCACTCCGAGCTGCTCGCACAGCTCGTCGGCGTTCATCGGCCGGCCTGTGACGTACAGCAGCGCGTGGATCTGCGACATCGTGCGGTTGACGCCCCAGCGCGAGCCCATCTCGCCCCAGTGCAGCACAAAGCGCTCGGTCACGGCTGGCAGGCGGGGCGCTGCAGGCACGTCGCCGCTGCCGTCGCCCGGTGCGGGAGGGGGGAGGTCCGAGGCCATGGAATCGACTCTACCGCGTCAGAAATTTCTGTCAAGACAGAAATCTAGCTCGGAGATACCTGCCTCAACCCCGCCACGCACCCACCGTCGCCAGCCCGGCTGCCGTCAACAGCAGCGAGCCCACCAGGTGGCTGGCGGCAATGGCCAGCGCCCAGCCCGGGTGGCCCGCTTGCAGCGACGTGACGACTTCACCCGAGAACGTCGAAAACGTCGTCAGACCCCCGAGTACCCCCGTGATGACAAACAGCCGCCACTCCGGGGCCAGTGCGGCCTGCTGCGCGAACACCCCCAACGCGACGCCCACGGCGTAGCCGCCGATCAGGTTGGCCGCCAAGGTGCCCAGCGGCATCTGCGGCCACAGATGGTTCAGGCCCAGGCCCAGGGCCCAGCGGGCCAGGGCACCGAGCGCCGCACCGGAAGCCACCGCGGCGGCAGACAAGGCAAGCGAGGTCGGCATGGCCCGGGATTCTCACGGCCTTCGATAGCATCTCGCCATCGGCCGCGCAGGCGCGGCGCCACCACCGAGGGAAACGATCATGGCGATGGACGTTGTCGACTACGAGATCAAGGGCGACGAGATGCAGTTTGTCGAGGTCGAGCTCGACCCCGGCGAGGCCGCGGTCGGCGAGGCCGGCAGCCTGATGTACATGGACTCCGGCATCGGCATGGACACCGTGTTCGGCGACGGCAGTGCGCAGCAGGGGGGCTTCTTCGGCAAGCTGCTCGGGGCCGGCAAGCGGCTCGTCACCGGCGAGTCGCTGTTCACCACCGTCTACACCAACCAGCACAGCACCAAGCAGAAGGTCGCTTTCGCCGCGCCCTACCCGGGCAAGATCATCCCGCTGAATCTGCGCCAGCTCGGCGGCATGATGATCTGCCAGCGCGACGCCTTCCTCTGCGCGGCACGCGGGGTTTCGCTGGGCATCGCGTTCCAGCAGAAGCTCTCGGTGGGCTTCTTCGGCGGTGAGGGCTTCATCATGCAGAAGCTCGAAGGTGACGGCCTGGCCTTCTGCCACGCCGGCGGCACCATCCTCAAGCGCGATCTGCAACCGGGACAGAGCCTGATGGTCGACACCGGCTGCGTCGTCGCCTACACGCCAAGCGTCAACTTCGAGATCCAGTACGTCGGCAAGATCAAGACCGCGCTGTTCGGCGGCGAGGGCCTGTTCTTCGCCAAGCTCACCGGCCCGGGCACGGTGTGGCTGCAGAGCCTGCCGTTCAGCCGGCTGGCGAGCCGTGTCTTCGCCGCCGCGCCGCAGATGGGCGGGCGATCCGAGGAGAGCTCGCTCGGCGGCCTGGGTTCGGCCGGAAGCCTGATCGGGGACATCCTGGGCGGCAACCGGGACCGTTGATGCAGAGTCTCAACCGTCGAGACGCGCTGCACGCGCTGGCCGCGGCAGCATCGGCGGGTGCGTTGGGGCTGAGCACCCGCCGGGTGGGCGCAGCTGCCGGCCCGAGGCCGATCTTCGTGCTCAACAGCCTGGACGCGGACGTCAGCGTCATCGACCCGGCGACCTGGCAGGAGTCCAGGCGCATCCCCACCGGCAAGGAGCCGCACCACCTGTACCTGAGCCCGGACGAAAAGACCCTGCTCGTCGCCAACGCGGCCAGCAACAGCATCACCTTGCTCGACCCGGCCACGGCCGCGGTGCTGCGCACGGTACCGAACATCGTCGATCCCTACCACCTGCGCTTTTCGCCGGACATGAAGTGGTTCGTCACCGCCGCGAACCTGCTCAACCATGTCGACCTCTATCACTGGCAGCCTGGCGACCCGGCAATGCCGTTCAGGCGGGTCAAACGCCTGTCGGCGTCCAAGACGCCCAGCCACCTCGTGATCGACAGCCGCAGCACGGTGGTCTACGCCAGCTTGCAGGACAGCAACGAGCTGCTGGCGATCGATTTCGCGACCCAGGCCCCGCGCTGGAAGGTCGGCACCGGCAAGATGCCGGCTGACCTGTACCTGAGTGCCGACGACAAGACCCTGCTCGTCGCACTGACCGCCGACAAGGTGGTCGAGGCCTGGGACGTGTCGGGCGCGACCCCGAAACGCATCAAGCGCATCGTCACCGCCGACGGCGCGCACGCCTTCCGTGCCCAGGGCGACAAGCGGCATGTGTTCGTCAGCAACCGGGTTGCCAACAGCATCAGCCGCATCGATGTGCAAACGCTTGAAGCGACGGGCACGTTCCCGTGCCCGGGCGGGCCGGACTGCATGGAGCTGCTGGCCGACGGCAAGACGCTGCTGGTGAGCTCGCGCTGGGCGCGGCGCCTGTCCGTGATCGACACCAGTACCGGCGCGATGCGCCTGCAGGTGCCGGTGGGCCGGTCTCCCCATGGCGTGTGGACGCTGGACCATGCGCCGCGGATCTGATCTCCGCCGCGCGCTGCTGGTCCTGGCGGCGGCGGCGGCGGTGCCGGCGGCGGCCTGCGACAAGCCGGTCTACCTGACTTTCGACACCGGGCACATGGCCATCGCACCGCATGTCGCCGAGGTGCTGAACCGGCATGGCGTCAAGGCGACGTTCTTTCTCGCCAACGAACGGACGCAAACCGGTGGAACCAGCCTGGATGACCAGTGGGCGCCGTGGTGGAAGGCGCGTGCCGCCGAAGGACATGCCTTCGGCTCGCACACCTGGGACCACGATGTCTGGCGGGCCGACGTCGATGGCGGCGAGCGCTTTCGGTTCAAGCCGACGCAAGGCGCTGCGGCCGGACGCGAGCGGGTGATCGACGCGAATGCGTACTGCGCCGAGCTTCGCAGGCCAGCCGAGCGCTTCGCGGCCCTGACCGGGCAGGCCATGGCGGCGATCTTCCGCGCACCGGGCGGCAAGACCTCACCTGCTCTGCTGAAGGCGGCCGCCGCCTGCGGCTGGACCCATGTGCCGTGGACGCCAGCGGGCTTCCTGGGCGACGAACTGTCCAGCGAACGCCATCCGAACGCCCAGTTGCTGGCTCAGGCACTGCGCGACGTGAAGGCTGGCGACATCCTGTTGGCGCATCTGGGCATCTGGTCGCGCCGCGATCCTTGGGCGCCGGCGGTGCTGGAGCCGCTGATCGTCGGCCTGCACCAACGCGGGATGTGCTTTGCGACGCTTCGCGAGCACCCCGCCCTGGGTGCGGCCGCCCGGCGCCTGGCCCCCGGGTCCTGAGCCGCGATGAGCGCCAACCCCATTGACTGGTTCGGCAGCGCCCAGCAGGCACTGTTCGAGGGCCTGGTGCAGCCCTTGATGTATGCCATCGGGCTGGCGAACCTCCTCGAGGACGGCTACCGCGCCACCGGTTGGCTGCTCGTCGGCCTGTTGCAGCTGGCGGTGATGGTGACCTTGTTCCATGCGCTGGAGCGCTGGCGGCCCGTCGAGGCCGTGAGCGATCGGGCCGCCATCCGCACCGACATCGTCTACACGCTGATCCATCGCCTGGGCGTGTTTCGTGTCGCGCTGTTCTTCAGCGTCGATCCGTTGTGGGACGCACTGGTGGCCGAAGCCCGACTGGCCGGCGTGCCGGCCTGGTCGCTGGACCAGGTCTGGCCCGGTGTCAGTGACCTGGCGCTGGTGAGCTTTGTGCTGTACCTGCTGGTCTTCGACTTTGTGGACTACGGGCTGCACCGCGGCCAGCACGCCTGGCGCTGGTGGTGGGCGCTGCACGCGCTGCACCACAGCCAGCGCCAGATGACCTGCTGGTCCGACAACCGCAACCACCTGCTCGACGACCTGATCCGCGACAGCATGCTGGTGCTGGTGGCGCTGGCCATCGGCATCGCGCCGGGGCAGTTCGTGGCCGTTGTCGCCGCGACGCAGTTGCTGGAGAGCCTGTCGCATGCCAATGTGCGCCTGTCGTTCGGTCCGGTCATCGGGCGCCTGCTGGTGAGCCCGCGGTTTCACCGCCTGCACCATGCCATCGGCATCGGTCACGAGTCGCGCGGCGCGGGCAGCCTCGGTGGCCACAACTTCGCAGTGCTGTTCCCGGTCTGGGATCTGATGTTCGGCACCGCGCGCTTCGACGTCGCGATCGAGCCCACCGGCATTCGGGACCAGTTGCCCGAGGCCGGTGGTCGCGACTACGGCAAAGGCTTCTGGGCCCAACAGTGGCTGGGGCTGCGTCGGCTGGTGCAGCCCGGCGAGTCACGCTGATGCTGCGCGTGGCCGATGCCTGGTGGCGCGCCGCTGCCTACTGCCTGCACCCGCGCACCATCGCCTGGTCGCTGGCGCCACTGCTGGTGGCGGGCGGCCTGGTCGGTGTGCTGGGCTGGTTCTTCTGGGAGGATGCCGTCGCGGGCTTGCGTCACTGGATCGACCACTGGGGCCTGACCGCGGTGCTGCTGCGCTGGCTCGACAGCATTGGCGCGCCGCAATTCCGCAGCCTGCTCGCACCGCTGCTGGTCATCGTGCTGGCGGTGCCGGCCATCGTCTTGGCAACGCTGCTTCTCGTGACCTGGTTGATGCTGCCGGGGTTGGTGCGCCTGGTCGCGTTGCGGCGCTTCCCGCAACTGGTGCCACAAGGCCGCGAGACCTTCTGGCAAGGCATGGCCTGGTCGCTGGGTCACAGTGCGATTGCGCTGGTGGCGTTGGTGGCCAGCGTGCCGCTGTGGTTTGTGCCGCCCCTGGTGCTGGTGTTGCCGCCACTGGTCTGGGGCTGGCTGACGGCCCGCGTCCTGGCCTACGACGTGCTCGTCCAGCACGCCAGCGCCGACGAACGTCACCGGCTGATGAAGCATCACCGCTGGCGCCTGCTCGGCATGGGCTTGATCAGCGGCGCGACAGGCGCACTGCCTTCCCTGCTCTGGGTCGCGAGCGCCGCGACGCTGATCTTCGCGCCAGTGCTGCTTCTGGCGACGGTGTGGCTGTACACGCTGGTGTTCGCATTTGCGGCGCTGTGGTTCGCCCACTACCTGCTGGAGGTGCTGATGCTGGAGCGCCAGTTCGCCCTCGCGGCCACGCCCGCGGCAGACGTTAGCCTCTCGACATGAACATCGGCCTCATCATCATCGGCGACGAGATCCTCTCGGGCAAACGCCAGGACAAGCACCTTGCCAAGGTCATCGAGCTGCTTTCCGCGCGTGGACTTGTGCTGAACTGGGCGCGCTACGTCGGCGACGACCGACCGCAGATCGTGGCGGCGCTGAAGGACGCGTTCGCCAGCGGGAACCTGGTGTTCTCGTGCGGCGGCATCGGCGCGACGCCCGACGACCACACCCGGCAATGCGCCGCCGCGGCGCTCGGGGTCGATCTTGTCCTTCACCCGGAGGCCAAGGCGCTGATCCAGGAGCGCATGGCCGACGTCGCGCGCGGAAAGGGCGAAAGCTTCGATCCCGACCGGCCGGACAACATCCACCGCCTGAACATGGGTGTGTTCCCGGCAGGCGCGGCCATCATCCCCAACCCGTACAACAAGATCCCGGGCTTCTCGGTCGCCGACGTGCACTTCGTACCCGGCTTCCCGGTCATGGCCTGGCCGATGATCGAGAGCCTGCTCGATGGCCGCTACGCCTCCCTGCACGGCAGCCAGCGCCAGCAGGAACGTGGCGTCATCGTCTTCGGCGCCATGGAAGCGACGCTGACGCCGCTGATGGAGGCCGTGGAGGCACAGCACCCCGGCGTCAAGGTCTACAGCCTGCCGAGCGTGGACCACCCGCAGTACGGACGCCACATCGACTTGGGCGTCAAGGGCGCAGACAGTGCGTCGCTCGCCGCGGCTTTTGCTCAACTGCGCGCCGGCCTGATCGCTCGGGGTGCCCAGCTCGGCCCTGAAACGGTGCGTTGATCGACTCTGGTGCGCACCGTCAAGGTGCGTACCGGCTTCTGTCTGGGGCATTGGGCGGCGCAGTCTCGCCGAGGGCAGGCCCCGCCCCGCGGCAGGGCGTGGGCATGCTTTCTGCTAGATTGGGGTGCGCCCTGGCGGCCGCGTCGGCACGCGTCGTCGCCCGGAGCACACCTCTCATACAACCCAACCATGGCGCCTCGCCGGGAGATTTTTCGATGGCAAAAACCGTTGCCGACGTGATGAAGATGGTGTCGGAGAACGAGGTCAAGTTCGTTGACTTCCGATTTACCGATACCCGCGGCAAGGAGCAGCACGTCAGCGTGCCGGTCTCCCACTTCGACGAGGACAAGTTCAGCGCCGGCCACGCCTTCGACGGCTCGTCGATCGCCGGCTGGAAGGGCATCGAAGCCTCGGACATGCTGCTGATGCCGGACCCGAACACGGCCAACATCGACCCGTTCTTCGAAGAGCCGACCCTGATCCTGACCTGCGACGTGCTCGAGCCCAGTGACGGCAAGCCCTACGAGCGCGACCCGCGTTCGCTGGCCCGTCGGGCCGAGGCTTACCTCAAGAGCAGCGGCATCGGCGACGCGGCGTTTTTCGGACCCGAGCCCGAGTTCTTCATCTTCGACCAGGTGCAGTGGAACGTCGACATGTCGGGCTGCTTCGTCAAGGTCAGCTCCGAAGAGGCGCCCTGGAGCACGGGCGCCACGTTCGAGGGTGGCAACATGGGTCACCGCCCGGCCTTGAAGGGCGGCTACTTCCCGGTCCCTCCGGTGGACAGCTTCCAGGACATGCGCTCTGAGATGTGCCTGCTGCTCGAGCAGTGCGGCATCCCGGTCGAGGTCCACCACCACGAAGTCGCCGCGCCCGGCCAGAACGAGATCGGCACCAAGTTCAGCACCCTGGTGCAGCGCGCCGACTGGCTGCAGTTGCAGAAGTACATCATCCACAACGTCGCACACGCCTACGGCAAGACGGCGACCTTCATGCCCAAGCCGATCGTCGGCGACAACGGCAGCGGGATGCACGTCCACCAGAGCGTCTGGAAGGACGGCAAGAACCTGTTCGCCGGTGACGGCTATGCCGGGCTGTCGGAGTTCGCGCTGTTCTACATCGGCGGCATCATCAAGCATGCCCGTGCGCTGAACGCGATCACCAACCCGGGCACCAACAGCTACAAGCGTCTGGTTCCGGGCTTCGAGGCTCCGGTCAAGCTGGCCTACAGCTCGCGCAACCGCTCGGCATCGATCCGCATCCCGTATGTCGCCAACCCCAAGGGCCGGCGCATCGAGGCGCGCTTCCCCGACCCCCTGTGCAACCCGTACCTGGGTTTCAGCGCGATGCTGATGGCCGGCCTTGACGGCGTCGAGAACAAGATCCACCCGGGCGAGGCCGCGACCAAGGACCTGTACCACCTGCCGCCGGAAGAGGACGCGAAGATCCCGACCGTCTGCCACAGCCTGGACCAGGCGCTCGACTACCTGGACAAGGATCGGGCCTTCCTGACCAAGGGCGGTGTCTTCACCGACAGCTACATCGACGCCTACATCGACCTGAAGATGCAGGAGGTCACGCGCTTCCGCATGACCACGCATCCGCTCGAGTTCGACATGTACTACTCGCTGTGACGCCCGCTGGCGCACGCTGAGTCACCCGGACAGGCCCCAAGCGGGCCTGTTTTTCATGGTGCCTCGGCTGCGCCACAATGCCGCCCCATGGTGCGTCCCGTGTTGTCCTGCGTGATCGCGGTCCTGCTGCTGCCGCTGACCTTGCCGTTGGCGCGCGCGCAGGACACCAAGCCGGTCTACCGCTGCCCGGGACCCCCGGTGCTGTACACCGATCAACTGACGCCGAACGAAGCGCGTGACCGCGGGTGTCGCACGATCGAGGGCGCTTTGGTGACCGTGGTCGCGGCGCCCCGGCCGGCGCCTCGTCCCGCAGCGGCCGGCGGCAGTGCGCGGCCAGCCAGTGACCCTGCCAACCGGATCGACCCCGCCGCCCAGCGCGCCCGGGACAGCGACGCCCACCGGATCCTGGGCGAGGAACTCCGGCGCGAGGAAGATGCGCTTGCAGTGCTGCAGCGCGAGTTCAACAACGGCGAGCCCGAACGGCGCGGCGACGAGCGCAACTTCCAGCGCTATCTCGACCGGGTGGCCGAGATGCGCGCCGCGGTCCAGCGCAAGGAGGCCGACATCGCGGCGATCCGGCGCGAGATCGCCAAGCTGGCCAGCCCCTGAACCCGACCGCCGATCCCGTGCCAGCAAATCCCCGCTGGCCCTGGCCTGACGTCGCGCTGCCGGGCTTCGAGGCTTTCGACCAGCTCGCGACCATGGTCGCCCTGGTCGACGCTCAAGGAGCATGCCATCAGGCCAATTCGGCGCTCGAGAACACGCTCGGGGTGTCGCGCCGGGTCCTGCAACGCAGCAGCGTGTTCGACTGGGTGACCGACCCCTCGCCGCTGCGCTCCACACTGGACGCGGTGGCCACCAACCAGGTCTCGACCAGTCGATTCGATGCCACGCTTCATCGGGGTGGCAGTGGCCAGGGCGAGTTGCCCGTGCACGTGATCGTGAGTCAGACCGACCGCGCCGGCTGGATGCTGGTGGAGATGATCGAGATCGAGCAGCAGACCCGGCTGGACCGCGAGGAGCGCCATCAAGGCCTGGCGCAGGCGAACAAGGAACTCGTGCGCAACCTCGCGCACGAGATCAAGAATCCGCTCGGCGGCCTGCGTGGCGCGGCCCAGCTGCTGGCGATGGAGCTTCCGGACAAGGCCCTGCTTGAGTACACGCAGGTCATCATCCACGAGGCTGATCGCCTGCAAGCGCTGGTGGATCGCCTGCTCGCGCCGCATCGCCGCGTCGCCGTGGTCGCCGACGTCAATATCCATGAGGTCTGCGAGCGGGTGCGTGCACTCGTCGTGGCCGAGTACCCGCGCGGCCTGACGGTGCTGCGCGACTACGACACCTCGATCCCCGATTTCCGAGGCGACCGCGAGCAGCTGATCCAGGCCGTGCTCAACATCGCCCACAACGCGACGCAGGCGCTGGCTGGGTCGGGGCCTGATTCGCGCTACTCGGAACGCATCGCCCGCGGCGACGCGCAGCTGGTGCTGCGCACGCGCATCGCGCGACAGGTCACCCTCGGTCGGACCCGCTATCGCCTGGCACTGGAATTGCATATCGAGGACAACGGCCCCGGCGTGGCCGAGGACCTGCGTGACCGCATCTTCCAGCCCCTGGTGTCTGGACGTGAGGGCGGTAGCGGCCTCGGGCTGACGTTGGCGCTGAGTCATGTGCAACAACATCAGGGAACGATCGAATGCGACAGCGTGCCGGGGCGTACCGTGTTCAAGGTGCTGATCCCCTTGCCTTGACGGGCAAGGTCCACCGCGAGCGCGCATGAAGCCGATCTGGATCGCCGACGACGACCCCTCGATCCGCTTCGTGCTCGAGAAGGCACTGGCCCGCGAGCAGATTGCAGTGCGCAGCTTCGCGAGCCCGCGCGAAGTCATCAAGGCGCTGATCGACGATGCGCCGCAGGTCCTGGTCAGCGACATCCGGATGCCCGGCGGCAGTGGCCTGGATCTGCTGGCCGAGGTGAAGGCGCGCCATCCCGGCCTGCCGGTCATCATCATGACCGCGTTCTCCGACCTCGACAGTGCCGTGGCGGCATTTCAAGGCGGGGCCTTCGAGTATCTGCCCAAGCCCTTCGATGTGACCAAGGCGGTCGAGCTGATCCGGCGTGCCATCGAAGAGAGCCTGCGCGAAGAGGTCGCCGAGTCCGCGAGTGCCGAGATGCCCGAGATGCTCGGTCAGGCCAGTGCGATGCAGGACGTGTTCCGCGCCATCGGGCGGCTGAGCCAGAGTCAGGTCACCGTCCTCGTGACCGGCGAATCCGGCACCGGCAAGGAGCTGGTGGCCCGCGCGCTGCACAAGCACAGCCCTCGCGCTGGCGGTGCCTTCGTTGCCATCAACACCGCGGCGATCCCGAAGGACCTGCTGGAGAGCGAGCTCTTCGGTCACGAGCGGGGTGCCTTCACGGGGGCGCAGACGATGCGCCGCGGACGCTTCGAGCAGGCCGACGGCGGCACCTTGTTCCTCGACGAGATCGGCGACATGCCGTTCGACCTGCAGACGCGCCTTCTGCGGGTGCTCGCCGATGGCCAGTTCTACCGGGTCGGTGGCCACCAGCCGCTGAAGGCCAATGTCCGTGTCATTGCGGCCACCCACCAGGAGCTCGAGGCACGGGTTCGCCAGGGTGTCTTTCGCGAGGACCTGTACCACCGGCTCAACGTGATCCGGTTGCGCCTGCCGGCCCTGCGCGAGCGCCGGGACGACGTGCCGATGCTGGCGCGGTTCTTCATGGCCAAGAGCGCCAAGGAGCTTGGCGTCGATGCCAAGCGCCTCGGCGACGCCGCCTTGGTGCGCCTGGCCGCTTTCGACTTCCCGGGCAACGTTCGCCAGCTCGAGAACATCTGCCATTGGCTCACCGTGATGGCGCCGGCACAGTCGATCGAGGTCAAGGACCTGCCGCCGGAGGTGCAGCAGGGCACGGCGTCCGTTTCCGGCCCGGTGGCCGGCGAAAGCCCTGGCGCTGCCCCGAGCAGTGTGGCGTCGGTGGCCGATGTGGCACCCGCCTTCGCACCCGCAGGGTCATCCACGCCTGCGGCCTGGCTCGACGACCTGGAGCGTGATCTTCGTCAGCGCATGCAGGCCGACGAGACCGCGGTCTGGGACCACCTGACCCAGTTGTTCGAGGGCCGGATGATCGAAACCGCGCTGGACATCACCCGCGGCCGGCGCATCGAGGCGGCGCACAAGTTGGGCATCGGCCGCAACACCATCACCCGGAAGATCCAGGACCTGGGGCTCAAGGGCTGAACCGGTCGGCCCGCGTCGGGCGAGAATCTGCTCCCAGATGTCAGATCCTTTCAGACCCGTCCCCCAGTCCGAGGGCCTCAATCGGCGTGAGCACGACCGGCGCCCGTTGCGGGTCGCCGTGACGGTGCTGATCGGCGAGCAGACGTTCGAATTCCGCAGCCTCGACATCAGCGAGTCCGGCATGGCGATATCGGCCGCGGCGAATCCAAGGGTCGGGACCCAGTTCCGGATCGCGTTTGCGCTTCCGCGTCGTTCGCAGGGCTACACCGAGATCTCCTCGTTGGTGACCGTGATGGGCAGCGTGCTGTCAAACAGCGACGACGGTTTCCGGATCGGCCTGCGCTTCGTCTCGCTTTCGCAGGCGATGCGCAGCGCGATCGTCGAGTTCGTCAAGTAGCGGCGACCGGCTCCCGGTCGAATCATTCCGCGAGCGTCAGGACCACCGGTGCGTGGTCGCTGGGCCGTTCGTTCTTTCGCGGCAGCTTGTCGATGTGGCAGGCCTCGACATGGCGCTTCAGCGCCTGGCTGACCAGGATGTGGTCGATGCGCATGCCCTGGTTCTTTCGGAAAGCCAGCATGCGGTAGTCCCACCACGAAAACAGCTTGGCGGGTTGGTCGAACAACCTGAACGCGTCGAACAGGCCCAGATCGATCAGACCCTGGAAGTGGGCGCGCTCCTCGGGTGTCAGGTGGATGGTGCCGGCCAGCAACACCGGGTCGTGCACGTCGCGGTCTTCGGGCGCGATGTTGAAGTCTCCCATCAGCACCAGCCTCGGATGGCGCTGCAATTCGTCGGCCACCCAGGCCCGAAGCGCGTCGAGCCAGCGCATCTTGTAGACGAACTTGTCGCTGTCGGGCGCCTGGCCGTTGGGGAAGTAGCCGCCGATGACGCGTATGCCGCCTCCTGCGCAGGCCACGGTGCCGGTGATCACGCGGGCCATGTCGTCGTCAAAGCCCGGAATGTTCTTCACCACGTCCTGAGCCGGTGCGCCGCGGCTCAACAGGGCGACACCGTTGTAGGTCTTCTGCCCATGGAAGGCCACGTTGTAGCCTGCGGCTTCGATCTCTGCCTGCGGAAACTTGTCGTCGGTGAGCTTGGTCTCCTGCAGCACCAGGCAGTCCACGGGGTTGGCAGCCAGCCAATCCAGCACTTGCGGCAGGCGCACCGCGAGTGAGTTGACGTTCCAGGTGGCGAGTTTCACCGAAACACAAAGCCTCTCTGAATCAGGTATCTGAACACGTCGTGCGAAACCTCGCTTCGCCTTGAGCGACACGAAATGTCACCGCCTCTCCGGATTGTGCCCCTGCCGCCTTGCCCGGAGCATGTCGTTCAACGCGTTGCGCAGTCACTGCAGGTTGCCACCTGTGCTGTTCTCGAAGGCGCTTTGGACAGACCTGCCCGGACCGGTAACCACCGTGGCAGCCCGTCGCCGGTGATCCCGCCAAGGCGCCTGCCGCCTGCGGCCGTCTTCGACCCTGACGGCTGCGCTCAGGCCCCCGAGCCGCCGCGTGAAGCCCACAGCTCCGCCACGCCGGCCAGCACGAGCCCGATCAGCGCACCCACCAGCGTGTCGGCCACGAAGCCGAGCGTCCAATGCGGGTAGCTCAGGTGCGCCATGTGGGTGAAGATGCCCCCGGCCACCGCCAGCATCGCGACCATGCCGATCGGGCCCAGCGCGGCGAGGATCCTGGGCGCCGCCATGACGATGCGGCGGCCCAGGGCCTGGCGCCCAGGGTCAGGCGAGCGTGCCATGGCCAGGCCGACATCGTCCATGCGCACCAGTGCGGCAACGAGGCCGTAGATGCCGATCGTCATGATCGCGCTCATCGCCACCAGCACCGCCAGCTTCTGGGCAAACGGCGCCTGCGTCGCGACGGTGAGCGAGATGACCAGGATCTCCAGGCTGAGTACCACGTCGGTGACGATGGCGCCGCGGATCTTCTGCTCGTCGGTGAGCGGGGCCTCGGCCTTGCCGCGGCGCCAGCCCAGGCGCTCGAGCAG
>JAJTGU010000043.1 GCA_021297985.1 Rubrivivax sp. | reverse complement strand
TGCGGGCGGGCCGTTCCATGGCGCGGCGCCGCGTCTCCCGCTGGTGCCGGTGCGCATCACCGACATCGTGCTGATCCCGCACGCGCAGAACGAATTCCTGCAGGCCGTCGACCACCTGCTGGCGCAAGGCGCGGCGGTCATCAATGTCAGCCTGGGCATGCCGGCGTTCATGGCCACGAAGCCGCTGCGCCAGGCGGTCAACCGCTGCTACGAGGCCGGAACTATCCTCGTGTGCGCGGCTGGCAACATCGTCAACAACGTGGTCGCGCCGGCGTGCTTTCCGCGTGCGATCGCGGTCGCCGGTGTCACCCCGCAGGACAGGCCCTGGAGCGGCAGCGCCTTCGGTCCCGAGGTGGCCTTCAGTGCGCCGTCCGACCAGATCCGGCGCGCGCAGGTCAAGGGCACGGCACCGGCCGGCTATGCCGGCGGCGGTGACGGCACGTCCTACGCCACGGCGCTGACCACCGGCACCGCGGCGCTGTGGCTGGTGCATCGCGGAGCCGAGATCGCGGCGAAGTACCCGGAGCCCTGGCAGCGCATCGAGGCCTTCCGCACGCTGGCCCGGCAGACCGCGCGCAAGCCGCCGGGCTGGGTCGTCGATGGCGGCTTCGGCGCGGGCATCCTGGACGCCGGGGCGCTGCTGGCGGCGGACCTGCCCGATGCCGACACGCTGACCCAGGCCCGCGCCGCATGAGCCGCTCCGCCTCTGAGGTGTCGGCCGGCCGGCAGATCGTCGTCCTCGCCGATGGCACCAACAACAACCTCACCGGCCGGTTGGACGACACCAATGTCGTCAAGCTCGCCGAACTGCTGGCAGCTGACCCGCGCGACGACGAGCAGCGCCTGGTCTTCTACGACCCTGGCGTCGGCAACCCGGGCGAACTGCCCGGCGCGACCCGGGTCGACCAGATCAAGCGCCACGTCGATCGCCTGTCGGGCCTGGCCTTCGGCCGCGGCGTGTACGAAAACATCGCCGACTGCTACCTGTTCCTGATGCACCACTGGCGTGAGGGCGACCAGCTCTGGATCTTCGGCTTCTCGCGTGGTGCGTTCACGGCGCGCAGCCTGGCCGGCATCGTCAACCGCTTCGGCATCCTGGAGCCGCAGCACGCCAACATGGTGCCGACGTTGCTGCACATCTACTTCTCGGCCAAGCCCGACGCCGCTGACGACGGCAGCACGCCCGAGCAGGTCTGGGACCGCATCGTGCAGCAGGCGCGCCACCTGTTCGCGAGGCCGGCGCTGCGCAAGGTCGAGATCCACTTCATCGGCGTCTGGGACACGGTGGCTGCGGTCGGGCTGGGTCCTTTCGGACTGCGCTTCACGCAGTTGCCCAAGCCCGAAGGCAAGCACTTCCTGCACATCCGGCAGGCGCTGGCGCTGGATGAACACCGCCTGCAGTTCCTGCCCCGGCTGTATGCCGGGCAGAACGGACCGTTCGAGAACCGCCTGGGCCACACCGGGTCACTGGTCCAGCTGTGGTTCCCCGGGGCCCATTGCGACGTCGGCGGTGGCTACGCGCGCGGGATGAGTGCCTGCTCGGACACAGCATTGGCCTGGCTCGTGGGGCAGGCCGTGCAGATGGGCCTGAAGCTGGACCACCACGGCCTGCCCCTGGCCAGCGAAGCCGAGGTCGTCCAGGCCCTGTCGGCGCTGGAGTTGCGGCCGGTGCCCGGCCCCGAGCCCGCCTTGCACAGCCAGCTTCAGATGACCCCCGTCTATGCCTTGACGGGCATGGCCGTGCGTGACACGACCCGGGTGGTGATGGACAACGGCGAGACCTTCGAACTGGTGGCCGAGGCCCACGCGAGCGCGCCACCGAATTCGGCACCGCTGCCTGGTGCCTGGGCCGACGCAAAGGCCCCGGGCTGGGCCTGGAAGTGCCTGCTGGCGGCGGCGCTGCTCTCGGTGGTGATGGGCCAGTTGCATGCGGGCTTCCCGGACACCGGCTCGTGGTGGCGCGACCTGTCTGTTGCCGCGACCCAGATCCCGCACTACCTGTCCAAGAACCTGGAATTCCAGGCCTGGCAGCTCACGGGTTGGCTGAACTGGACCTGGCTCGAAGGCCGGCCGGCCGATCTGTCCAGCATCGGCGCCTGGCTGAACGCCGACTGGGCCGATGAGTTCAGGCGCTTTCGACATCCGATCGCAGCGACGGCGGTCGACCTCCTGTTCATCGCCGCCTATGCCGCGGGCCTGTGCTGGTTTGCCGCGCGGGCGTTCGGGCGCCGGGCGGGAGTCCGAAAGGCCGGCGACGGCGACGATGCGGCGTTGAATCTGCAGGGCCGCGCGCTGTTGGGCCTGGTGGTGTTCGACCTGGCCGAAGACGTGGCGACGATCCTGGCCTTTGTGCTGGCGATGCTCGGCGCCAGCGTGCTGGCGTTCCTGGCCCAGCTGCTGGTGGCCTGGCTGAGCGTGCAGAAATTGCTGCGGATGTGGCGCCTGGTCAGGTTGCTGTCGTCGGCGGCGGCTCGTCGCTGAGGCTGTCGGTGCCGGTGATCGCGCCGCCGAAGCTGTCGTTGAAGGTGAACAACTGGGCGACGTAGAACAGCGTCGAGAACATCAGCACCGCAGCGACGGCCACGGCGTTGGCCACCGCGCCAAGCCCGAGCAGGCCCAGGACCATGCCGGCGACGAGGCTGAACAGCAGCACCAGGCCCAGCCAGGCCAGCCCGAACAGCAGGAAGGCACCCTTGCTGCGCCAGATCGCCAGCGTGCTCGAAAACAGCGCCTGGGCCGGCCGTTGACCCCCCCAGTGCACCAGGGCGGCCGCGTGCCAGTAGGGGATCGACAACAACACCACCAGAACCATGCCCACCAGCACCGCGTTGCGCACGCCGGGCTCTTCCATCAGGGCGTCGATCCTGGGCTGCGCCGCACTGCCCTGCGCCATCAGCACCTGCAGCCGGGCCAGCGCGTTGTCGCTGATCGCGTTGCACAGCAGCAGGATCGCCACGGCCAGCACGCCAAAGCTGATGCACACGACAAGCAGGGAGCGGCGGCGCACCGGGTCGCCCTGCAGGGGCTGGATGTATTGGCGCGGGTGCACCGGCCCGTCGAGCAGCGCCGACTGGCTTGCGACCATGAAACCCAGGCTCAGCATCGGCAACGCGGCCATCTGGACCAGTTCGCCGACCAGCGGCACGAAGCCCACCACCGTGGCCGCAAACAGGAAGACGCCGAACATCGCCGTGAACGCAAGCGGCTTCTTGCGCCACAGCCGCCAGGCGTCGCCGATCCAGCGCGGGCCGCGCGAGGGTGGAACGGGCTTCAGCAAGAGAGGCATGGGCGGGAGGGGAACAGGTCCGGGGTGGCGCTCAGGCCGGGAAAGGCGTCGGTCCGGGGGACCAGGGTGCGTCGATCCGCGATCGAAGCACCCGCTCGAAGTGGCCCGGGTCCTTGGGGGTCAGCAAGGCCGCGCTGCGGGGCAGGTGCCAGTCCCACAGCCGCGACAGCCAGAACCGGAACGCTGCAGCGCGCAGTTGCGCGTTGAAGAGCTCGTGCTCCACGGCCGCAAGGGGCCGGACCGCGGTGTAGGCGGTCATGAAGGCGTTGGCTCGGGCCGGATCCAGGGCACCCGTGGCCATGTCGCAGCACCAGTCGTTCAGGCAGGTGGCGACGTCGAACAGCAGCGTCTCGGTGCCGGCGAAGTAGAAGTCGAAGAACCCGCACAGGCGGTCCTCGCCGGCGGTGTCGTCGAACATCGCGTTGTCGCGGAACAGGTCGGCATGGATCGCCCCGCGCGGCAGCGCCAGCCCACTGTCCGATCCCAGCGTCGAGCGCTGGTACGCGAGTTCGGTTTCAAGCAGACGGGCGCGTTCGCCGTCCAGATGCGGCAGGACCACCGGCACCGTCTCGATCCACCAGTCCAGGCCGCGCAGGTGCGGCTGGTGGAGCGCGAAGTCCGAGCTGGCCACGTGCATGCGCGCGAGCATCGCGCCGACCTGCCGGGCATGGTCGACCCCCGGGGCCAGGCGATGGCTGCCGGGCAAGCGCGTCACCACGGCGGCGGGCTTGCCGCACAGGCTGTGGACGAGTTCGCCGCGGGCGTCGGGCTGCGGCGCGGGGACCGGGATGCCCCGATGGGCCAGGTGCTCCATCAGGCGCAGGTAGTACGGCAGCTGATCGTGGGCGAGTCGCTCGAACAAGGTCAGCACCCACTGGCCGCGTTCAGTATTGGCGTAGTAGTTGGTGTTCTCGATGCCCGAGCGGATGCCCTGCAGGTCGGTCACGTCGCCGAGCCCGAGGCGGTCGTGCAGCAGCGATTGGGCGTCGGCGAGGCCGACTTCGGTGTACACGGCCATCGGCGCGCCGGATCCTGAAGGGAAGGGGACGACGACTAGAACTTGAGGACCGACCAGGCGCTCTGGCCGGCAGCACCACGCTCCTGGGCGCCGTCGCGGCCCCCTGGCGCGACCAGGATCTCGTAGGGCCGGCCCGAAGGCTTGCCGTCCGCACCCTTGGGCCGCACCGTCACGCTGCGGTTCTGGCCCCGCACACGAAGCTCCTCGATGCGCACGTTGTCGTCCTCGATCACGCGCCGGTCGGCCGGAGCCGATGCGGCGGCCGCGGGGGCTGGGGCGTTTTGGGCCAGTGCGGGCGCGCCAACCAGGGCGGGCAGCAGGCACACGGTGGCACAGCGGAGGAAACGGGCAGGGACTGGACGCATGGATGGGCCAGATTCTAGGCGGCGCGACAATGTCCCCCCATGACCGACACCCCCTCCACCGCGGGCCTGGCCGGACCCGGCTTGCTGCTGGTCGATGGCTCCAGCTATCTCTACCGCGCCTACCACGCGATGCCCGACCTGCGCGGCCCGAACGGGGTCCCCACCGGTGCCATCCACGGCATGGTGGCGATGATGAAGCGTCTGCGCGATCAGTACCCGGCCCGCCTGGCGGCCTGTGTCTTCGATGCCAGTGGGCCGACTTTCCGCGACGACTGGTACGCCGAGTACAAGGCCAACCGCGCGCCGATGCCCGATGCCCTGCGCGAACAGATCGCCCCGATCCATGAAGTCGTGCGCCTGCTCGGCTGGCCGGTGCTGGAGGTTCCGCGCATCGAGGCCGACGACGCCATCGGGACGCTGGCCCGCAGCGCAGCAGCGATGGGGCTGGACGTGGTGATCTCCACTGGGGACAAGGACCTCGCCCAGCTGGTTGACGAACGGGTCACGCTGGTCAACACCATGAGCAACGAGCGGCTCGACATCGCCGGCGTGAAGGCCAAGTTCGGTGTGGCGCCGGATCGCATCGTCGACTACCTGGCATTGATCGGGGACACGGTCGACAACGTTCCGGGCGTCGACAAGGTCGGACCCAAGACCGCGGCCAAGTGGCTGGACGAGCACGGCTCGTTGGCGGGCGTGATGGCGGCTGCCGATCGCATCAAGGGCGTCGCCGGCGAGAACCTGAAGAAGGCCCTGGATTGGCTGCCCCAGGCCGAACGCCTGGTGACCGTGGTCACCGACTGCGATCTCGCCGGTCATGTGCCCGGCTGGCCGGCCATCGAGGGCCTGGCGCTGGGCGAGGTGGACCGAGCCGGGCTGCTGGACTTCTTCAACCGCTATGGTTTCCGATCCTGGAAGCGCGAACTCGAGGACGCCGCGGGCAGCCCGGCACCGGCGGTGGTGGCCAACGACGAGGCGCTGCATGCCGGAACACCCCCCGCGCCGCAAAGGGCGCTGGCCCGCGAGTACGAAACGGTGCTTGACCGCGAGCGGCTGGCCGCCTGGATCGCGGTGCTGCACGAGGCCGAACTGGCGGCCGTCGACACCGAGACCGACTCGCTCGACGCGATGCGCGCGCAGGTCGTGGGCATCAGCTTTGCCGTCGAACCGGGCCGTGCGGCCTATGTGCCGTTGATGCACAACTACCCCGGCGCACCCGAGCAGTTGCCACGCGACGAGGTGCTGGCGGCATTGAAGCCCTGGCTGGAGGATCCCCGCCGACCCAAGGTCGGCCAGAACATCAAGTACGACCTGCAGGTGCTTGCCAACCATGGCATCGCGGTGCAAGGCTACGCCCACGACACGATGCTGCAGAGCTACGTGCTCGAGGCGCACAAGGGTCACAGCCTGGAAAGCCTGGCCGACCGCCACCTGAACCGGCGCGGCCTCAGCTACGAAGACGTTTGCGGCAAGGGCGCGGCGCAGATCCCGTTTGCGCAGGTCGACGTGCAGCGAGCGGCTGAGTACAGCGGCGAGGACAGCGAGATGACGCTGCACGTGCACACCCACCTGTGGCCGCAGATCCAGTCCGACGCCAAGCTCAGGAGCGTCTACGAGACCATCGAGATGCCGGTCGCGCCGCTGCTGGCGCGCATCGAGCGCCATGGCGTGCTGATCGACAGCGTCGAACTCGCGCGCCAGAGCCAGCAGCTGGCCGAACGCATGCTGGCGCTGGAGCAGCGCGCCTATGACACCGCGGGCCAGCCCTTCAACCTGGGCAGCCCCAAGCAGATCGGCGAGATCCTGTTCGGCAAGCTTGGGCTGCCGGTGAAGAAGCGCACCGCCAGCGGCGCGCCATCCACGGATGAGGAAGTCCTTCAGGAACTCGCGGCCGACTATCCGCTGCCGGCCACCATCCTCGAGCACCGCTCGCTGGCCAAGCTCAAGGGCACCTACACCGACAAGCTGCCGCTGATGGTCAACCCAGCCACCGGCCGCGTGCACACCCACTACGCTCAGGCGGTTGCGGTGACGGGGCGCCTGTCCAGCAACGACCCGAACCTGCAGAACATCCCCATCCGCACCGCCGAAGGCCGCCGCGTTCGGGAGGCCTTCATCGCGCCACCCGGACATGTGCTGATGAGCGCCGACTACTCGCAGATCGAGCTGCGCATCATGGCCCACATCAGCCAGGACCCGGGGTTGCTGCGCGCCTTTGCCGAGGGCCAGGATGTGCACCGCGCGACCGCGAGCGAGGTCTTCGCGGTGCCGCTCGCAGAGGTCTCGGGCGAGCAGCGCCGCTACGCCAAGGTCATCAACTTCGGTCTCATCTACGGCATGGGCGCGTTTGGTCTGGCCAGCAACCTGGGCATCGAGCAGAAGGCGGCCAAGGACTACATCGACCGCTACTTCCAGCGCTTTGCCGGCGTCAAGCGCTACATGGACGAGACGCGCGTGTCCGCGAAGGAGCGCGGCTATGTCGAAACCGTCTTTGGACGCCGCCTGTGGCTGCCGGAGATCAACAGCGGCAACGGTCCGCGCCGCAGCGGCGCCGAGCGCCAGGCGATCAACGCGCCGATGCAGGGGACGGCCGCGGACCTGATCAAGCTCGCGATGCTGGCGGTGCAGCAGGCGCTGGACGCCGAGGGGCGCAGCACGCGCATGATCATGCAGGTGCACGACGAACTGGTGCTCGAGGTGCCGGAAGTCGAGGTCGACTGGGCCCGGGAAGCGATTCCGCGCCTGATGGCCGGTGTCGCCCGGCTTGACGTCCCGCTGCTGGCCGAGGTCGGTGTCGGTGCCAACTGGGAGCAGGCGCATTGAGTCACGGTCCGTTTGAAACCGACGCTGAGGCCTCACGAGAGGAGACCCGCGTCGCGCCGTACCCGGGTGCGGCCGGCGGTTGGGGCGCGCTGCAGAGCGTCGGCCTGCACCTGAAGAAGCAGGGCATCCCGGTCAAGGGCGCGCGCACCCTGTTGGCGACCAACCAGCCCGACGGCTTCGATTGCCCGGGCTGTGCCTGGCCCGACCGCAATGCCGGCAGCAGCTTCCAGTTCTGCGAAAACGGCGCCAAGGCGGTCGCGCATGAAGCGACGGCACTGCGCGCAACGCCCGAGGTCCTGGGCCGGCACACCCTGGCCGAGCTGTGGCCCTGGCCCGACCAGGCGCTTGAAGGCCTGGGCCGCTTGACGCATCCGCTGCGTTGGGACGCGACCACCGACCGCTACGTCGAGACCACCTGGGACGAGGCCTTTGCGGCCATCGCCTACGCGCTGCGCGCGCTGGACAGCCCCGACCGGGCGCTGTTCTACACCTCGGGTCGCACCAGCAACGAGGCGGCCTTCCTGTACCAGTTGTTCGTGCGCGAGTTCGGCACCAACAACCTGCCCGACTGCTCGAACATGTGCCACGAGCCCAGCGGCGTGGCCTTGAAACGTGTGATCGGCGTTGGCAAGGGCACGGTGACGCTGGAGGACTTCGAGCAGGCCGACCTGATCGTCAGCATCGGCCACAACCCGGGCAGCAACCACCCGCGCATGTTGGGCGAGCTGCGCGCGGCCAAGAAACGCGGCGCGCGGATCATGAGCTTCAACCCGCTGCGCGAGCGCGGGCTGGAGCGCTTCACCGATCCGCAGGACGCGGTGGAGATGGCGACACTCGGTGCGACGGCGATTTCGTCGCACTACTTCCAGCCCCGGATCGGCGGCGATCTGGCCGTGCTGAAGGCGCTGTGCAAGCGCACGATCGAGCTCGACGACGCGGCGCAGGCCGCGGGCCGTGCGCGGGTCGTCGATGTCGCTTTCCTGGCCGAGCACACGGTGGGCTTCGAAGCCTTTGCCGCCGACCTGCGGGCCACGTCCTGGACCGTGCTGGAGGCGTCCAGCGGCCTGAGCCTTGCCCAGCTGCAGGCTGCAGCGGATGTCTACCTGGCCTCGGAGCGCTGCATCGTGGCCTGGGGCATGGGCCTGACGCAGCACGCCAATGCGGTGGCGACCATCGAGACCCTGGCGGCCTTGCTGATGCTGCGTGGCCACCTGGGCCGGCCCGGCGCAGGGGTCTGCCCGGTGCGCGGCCACAGCAACGTGCAAGGCGACCGCACGATGGGCATCGACGAGCGCCCGACGGCGGCGTTTCTCGACCGCCTGGGCAGCGTCTTCGGATTTGAGCCACCCCGTCGGCACGGCTTCAACACGGTGGAGGCCATCGCGGCGATGCGCGACGGCGAGGCCCAGGTGTTTTTTGCCATGGGCGGCAACTTCGCCGTCGCCACGCCCGACACCGAGGCCACGCAGGCGGCGCTGCGCCGCTGCCGGCTGACCGTCCACGTCGCCACCAAGTTCAACCGCAGCCACCTGGTGCACGGCGAGGCCGCCTACGTGCTGCCCTGCCTGGGCCGGACCGAAGTCGACCGCCAGGCCAGCGGGCCGCAGGCGATCACGGTCGAGGACTCGATGAGCATGGTCCACCTCTCGGCGGGCCGCAACGAACCGGCGTCCGGGCACCTGTTGTCCGAACCCATGATCGTGGCCCGGCTGGCCGAGGCCGTGCTGCCGCACAGCCGCACGCCGTGGCGCTGGCTGGTCGAGGACTACGCCCGCATCCGCGACAAGATCGAAGCGGTGTTCCCGGGTTTCGAGCGCTTCAACGAGCGGGTCGCCGCGCCCGGTGGATTCCGCCTGCCCAACGCGGCCTGCGAGCGGCGCTGGAACACCGCCGCTGGCAAGGCGGTGTTTGCCGTGCATGCACTGGAAGATGCCACGGCGGCCGACGCGGCCGTGCTGACGCTCGCGACGATCCGCTCGCACGACCAGTACAACACCACCATCTACGGCACGCGCGACCGCTACCGTGGCGTTCAGGGCGAGCGGCGCGTGGTCTTCATGGGCGCGGCCGACCTCGCCCGGCTCGGCCTGGTGGCCGGCGAACGGGTCGACATCGCGACCGTTGCCGATGACGGGATCAAGCGCATCGTGCGCGGCTTCCTGCTGGTCGAGTACGCCATCCCGGCCGGTTGCATCGCGAGTTACTACCCCGAGACCAACCCGCTGGTGCCGCTGGCGAACGTCGCCATCGGCGCCGGCACGCCGGCGAGCAAGGCCATCCCGGTGCGGCTGAGCCGCAGCGCCGCCGCACTGTGAACGAACCGCCGCCGCTGCTGCCTTCGCCGCTGGCGACCGTGCTGGCGCGGCCCGATGGCCAGCCGCCGCAACCCGAAACCGTGGCGCAGGAGGTGCCGGTGGCGCTGGTGCTCAACGGCGTCAGCCAGGCCGTGATGCTGGCCACCCCGGCGGACCTGGAGGACTTTGCACTCGGCATCGCGGTCAGCGAGGGCTGGCTCCGCGGCCCGGCCGAGCTGCTGGACCTCGAGCAGGCCTCGGCGGCTCAGGGCCTGACGCTCGAACTGCGTGTCACCCAGTCCGCCGCCGCACGCGCCGCCGAACGCCGCCGCACGCTGTCCGGCCGTACCGGGTGCGGCCTGTGCGGCATCGAATCGCTGCAGCAGCTTCCGCGGCCCGAGCCGCGAGTGCTGCCCGTCATCGAGCCCACCGCCGGCGTGCTGACACGTGCGATGGCCGAACTGCACCAGGGCCAGGTGCTGAACGCGCAATGCGGCGGCCTGCATGCGGCCGCCTGGTGCACGCCGGACGGCAACGTCGTGCTGCTGCGTGAAGACGTGGGCCGCCACAACGCGCTGGACAAGCTGATCGGCGCCGTCCTGCGCGCCGGCCTGGACCGCGGCCAGGGCTTCGTCGTGCTGTCCAGCCGCGCCAGCGTCGAGCTGGTGCACAAGACCGTGGTGCTGGGCGCCGGCCTGCTGGCCACCGCGTCGGCACCCACCGCGCTGGCCGTCGAGAGCGCGCGCCGGCACGGCCTGGCGCTGTGGGCCTTTGTGCGCGAGGGGCGGGGGACGCGGTACGCGTAGCGGGCTGGGACTTTCAGAACTTTGGAGGTCTGACGTTCTGCTATCGCTTCGGTCCTGTCGGATCGTTGATCGCAGCAGCCCGCCGAGGCGCTTCCGCCGGCAAGGCTTCGACGACGGTGGACTGCACCATGGCCTGAATGTCGGCCGGGCCCCTCAGGGTCAGCCGCACCAGCGTGTCACGAGCGATCTCGGCGATGCCGGTGACGTTGTACTGAAGTCCGCCCTCGCGTGTGCGGCCGCTGAAGTGCAGCACGCCGGCCGGCATGTCGGGAAACACGACCACGCCGTCGGAATCGGACTCGGCCAGGAAGCGCAGGTCGCCCTCGCGCATGCGGGCGGTGATCCGCAGGTCCGACAGCTTCAGACCCGGGTTCGAAGGCGGCGCCACCAACTGAACCCGAAGGCGGTGGTCGGCAAACTGGAAATGCACCGAGTCGAAGTGGAAGTCGCCGGACTGATCGGTCGCCCCGAGAATGATCTCCTGCGGCCCCGTCCTGCCAGCCATTGCCTTCATGAAGGCCGCACCCGAAGTGGCCACACTTCCATCGGGCTGGATGGAGAACACACCTTTCAGGTCCAACTGGTCCCGCCTGTCAGACACATCAACGTGATTCACCTCAGCCAGCCTGATAGCGCGTTCGTCCTTGAAGACTCGCAAAGTCACTGCAGCGGCATCGCGTGCCAGGACTCCCTGCCGCGACTCCTGCAGTCGCAGCAAGCTGCCGAAGCCCGGACTCTTGCCTTCATCGACGATCACCTTCACCGAGGTGACCGATCCAGCGGCGAGCTTCGGGAGCAGTTCCACGCCGGCATTGTTGGGTCGACGTTGCACCGCCACCCCCGTGGACTCAATGGGCACGACCATCTCGAGACGCCCGTCAGGGTTCGTGACGCCTCGGCGCGCGCCATCCACGAGCACCTCCCAACCGCCGCCCACCGAGATGTTCTGCTTTCCAGTGATGCCCTCCCAAAAGACCGCTGCAACAACGAGCCGCGCCGACTGTGCGGGCAGCAGTCGCCGGCCATGCACGGCGAACACGGTGTTCCGCACGGGCTGGCCGTAGGTCAGCAGTTGCACAGGCACCGATACCGATGCGCCCGGCGCCAAGGTGCCGACAGGCAGCGGCAACTCCACGACGTCCGCGCCGCCGCGAATGCGGCCATGGCTGTTGTAGAGGGCCACGCTGGCCGGTGAGGCCGATTCGAGCACCAGACCCAGCGGGCCGAGCAGCGTGTGCGGCGAGGTGTTGGTGACGGTGAAGGTGGCGTCGATGGTGCCCGTGCGCGGGTTGGGCACAGGTGGGGTCTGCGCGATGCGCACTGCGCCCGTCAAGTCCTCGGTTTGGGCCGGGGCGATGCCGTGCATGACGGCAAGAAGCAGCACCGCAGTCAGCCTGGTCGCCAACACCCGCCAGGTCCAGCTCAGCCGGTCCTGGATCCCGAACGCACCGCTTCGTCGATTGCTCATCTTCGCCCCCCAGGTGTTCGCTTCCGATTCTCACAAGGGTTCAGGGTCAGGTCTCGCACATGCCCTGCCCGCAGGCATGAACGCGCCCCCGCAGTCGGCCAAAGCAAAGCCCTCCTGAACGGCGGCAACAGCCAGGCGCGGGTCGTAGGTCGCCAATGCGAGCTCGATACCCTGCGCCCGCAGAAAGTCCATCGTGGCCAGGTGCAGCGCATCGAGCGTCCGCACGGGCGGCGGAAACGGGCGCAGCGCCCGGGTCAGCACGGCCGTGGACATGTCCAGCAGATTCACGCGATCGACGAGTCGCCGGGCGTCTGCGCCATGCGACGCTGTCGCGCCGCGGGCGTGGACGCGATTGAAGACCTCGAACTCGAGCAGTCGGCTCGATACGAGTGCCTGCGACCAGAAGCGGTTCGGAGGCGAACGGTCTTCGGCCAGCAAACGCGCCAGCAGCACCGACGTGTCGAGATAGATCACCGGTCGGCGCGGCTGGCGTCCAGATCGGCGAGCACGTCGGCCAGTTCGGCCACCACCCGGCCACGGTCCGTGACCAGCACGGTCTCGCCCGCGGCGGCAACCCGAACGAATTCACTCAGGCGGTTCTTGAGCGTCTTGATGCCGATGCTGTGCATCGAGCCAATGTAGCCACTGGTGGCTACCAGGTCGACCCTGGTGCGCGGGACGGGAATCGAACCCGTACGCCTTGCGGCTGCGGGTTTTAAGCCCGCTACGTCTACCTGTTCCGTCACCCGCGCGGGCACAAGGTCAATGATGTCATCGAGCCGGCCCCATCATCGGGGTTTGTCGCCGACACCTCTGGCCTGAACGATGCCGATCTTCGACACCGCGTCCCTGAACCCTGGCGTCCGCCGCCGCGAGGTGCTCGGCTGGGCGATGTACGACTTTGCGAACTCGGGCTACACCACGGTCGTGCTGACGGCGGTGTTCAATGCCTACTTCGTCGGCGTCGTTGCGCAGGGGGCCGATTGGGGCACGCTGGCCTGGACGCTGGCGCTTGCAGCATCGAACCTGATCGTGATGTTCACGATGCCGGCGCTGGGGGCCTACGCCGACGCCAGGGCGCGCAAGAAGGGGTTGCTGGTGCTGTCGACGCTGGGCTGCGTCGTGGCCACCGCGACGCTGGCTTTGGTGGGCCCGGGCGACCTGTGGCTGGCGGTGCTGGCCATCGTCATCAGCAACCTCTGCTACGCCTATGGCGAGACGCTGATCGCCGCCTTCCTGCCCGAGCTGGCGCGGCGCGAGGCCATGGGCCGCGTGTCGGGCTGGGGCTGGAGCCTGGGCTACTTCGGCGGCATGTTGACGCTGGGCCTGTCGCTGGGCTACGTCATCTGGGCCCAGGGCCAGGGGCTCAAGGCGACGCATTTCGTGCCGGTGACGATGCTGATCACGGCGGTGGTCTACCTGCTGGCCGCGCTGGCGACCTTTGCGCTGTTGAAGGAGCGGGCCGTGGCGCAGCCCGGGGCGTCGGGTGGGGCACATCGCGAGTCGGGCCTCAAGGCCTCGCTGCACCGCCTGCAGCGCACCTGGCACGAGGCCGCGCGTTACGCCGACTTCCGCTGGCTGCTCGTCTGCGCGGTGTTCTACCAGGCCGGCATCTCGGTGGTCATCGCGCTGGCGGCGATCTACGCCGAGCAGGTGCTGGGCTTCAAGCAGACCGACACGATGATGCTGATCTTCCTGGTCAACGTCGCGTCGGCCGCGGGGGCCTTCGCCTTCGGTTACCTCCAGGACCGCGTCGGCCACGCGCGGGGCCTGTCGCTGACGCTGTGGGGCTGGATCGCGATGACCCTGCTCGCCTGGATGGCCACCGGGCCGGCGCTGTTCTGGGTCGCGGCCGTGATCGCTGGTCTTTGCATGGGCTCCAGCCAGTCTGCTGGCCGTGCGATGGCCGGGCTGCTGGCGCCACCGGACCGGCTGGCGGAGTTCTTCGGGCTCTGGACCTTTGCGGTGCGGCTGTCGGGCATCGTCGGTCCCGTGACCTACGGCATGGTCACCTGGCTCACCGCGGGCAATCACCGCGTGGCCATCCTGAGCACGGGACTCTTCTTCGTGGTCGGCCTCGTCGTGTTGCGCCGTGTGGATGTCGAACGCGGCGCCGCTGCCGCACTGTCGGAAAAATAGTACGATCGTTCTATTTTGTCGCCGACGGCGCCGTGTCGGCCAGGGTCGGCTCCTAGAATGCCGGGCGGATTTCTCTCGATTTCAACGCAGGAGCGCGTCTCTCATGAAGGTGCTGGTCCCGGTCAAGCGGGTGGTGGACTACAACGTCAAGGTGCGCGTCAAGAGCGACGGCACGGGCGTGGACATCGCCAACGTCAAGATGAGCATGAACCCCTTCGACGAGATCGCCGTCGAAGAGGCGGTCCGCCTGAAGGAAAAGGGCGTCGCGACCGAGATCGTCGCGGTGTCCTGCGGCGTCACCCAGTGCCAGGAGACGCTGCGCACGGCGATGGCCATCGGCGCCGACCGCGCCATCCTGGTCGAAACCGATGCCGAACTGCAGCCGCTGGCCGTCGCCAAGCTGCTGAAGGCGCTGGTCGACAAGGAACAGCCGGGGCTGGTGATCCTGGGCAAGCAGGCCATCGACGACGACTGCAACCAGACCGGCCAGATGCTGGCGGCCCTGCTGGGCTGGCCGCAGGCCACGTTTGCGAGCAAGCTTGAGGCCGATGCCGAGGGCCTGACCGTCACGCGTGAGGTCGACGGCGGACTGGAGAAGCTGCGCCTCGTGCTGCCGGCGATCGTCACCACCGACCTGCGCCTGAACGAGCCGCGCTACGTGACCTTGCCCAACATCATGAAGGCCAAGAAGAAGACGCTCGAGGTCGTCAAGCCCGCCGATCTGGGCGTGGACGTCGCGCCACGCGTTCAGACCCTGAAGGTCAGCGAGCCGCCCAAGCGGGGTGCCGGCATCAAGGTGCCCGATGTCGCCACGCTGGTGGCCAAGCTCAAGAATGAAGCGAAGGTGATCTGACCATGGCTGCTCTTGTCATTGCCGAACACGACAACGCGTCGATCAAGGGCGCAACGCTCAACACCGTGACGGCCGCGCTGGCCTGCGGCGGCGACGTCCACGTGCTGGTGGCGGGCGAAGGTTCCGCTGCGGCGGCCCAGGCGGCCGCACAGATCGTCGGCGTCGCCAAGGTCCTGCACGCCGACGGCGCTGGCCTCGGCCACGGCCTGGCGGAAAACGTCGCCGCGCAGGTGCTGGCCGTGGCCGCGGGCTACAGCCACATCCTGTTCCCGGCCACCGCGAGTGGCAAGAACGTGGCGCCGCGTGTCGCCGCGCTGCTGGACGTGGGCCAGATCTCCGACGCGAGCAAGGTGGTGGCGCCGGACACCTTCGAGCGTCCGATCTACGCCGGCAACGCGATCGCCACCGTCAAGTCGCTGGACAAGCAGATCGTGATCACCGTGCGCACCACGGGTTTCGATCCTGCAGCGGCAACCGGCGGCGGTGCGGCGGTCGAATCGCTGGCGGCCGTGGCGGCTTCGGACCGGGCGAGCTTCCTCAGCTCCGAGATCGCCAAGCTCGACCGGCCCGAGCTGACAGCGGCCAAGATCATCGTCAGCGGCGGACGCGCACTGGGTTCGAGCGACAAGTTCAACGAGGTGCTGACGCCGCTGGCCGACAAGCTCGGCGCGGCACTGGGTGCCAGCCGCGCGGCGGTCGACGCCGGTTATGCGCCCAACGACTGGCAGGTCGGGCAGACCGGCAAGATCGTCGCGCCGCAGCTCTACATCGCGGCCGGCATCAGCGGCGCGATCCAGCATCTGGCCGGCATGAAGGACAGCAAGGTCATCGTCGCGATCAACAAGGATCCCGAGGCGCCGATCTTCAGCGTTGCCGACTACGGCCTTGAGGCCGATCTGTTCACCGCCGTGCCGGAGCTGGTGGCCAGCCTCTGAACGTCACCCCCTTGCAAGGGCGCCCGAGGCTGGCGCCCTTGTCGCTTTTGCAGGAGACACCGCCATGACCTACCGCGCCCCCGTGCAGGACATGCTGTTCGTGATGAAGGAGCTCGCCGGCCTTGAGGCCGTGGCGCAGTTTCCCGGCCACGAGGACGCCGGCCTCGACACCGCCGCCGCGGTGCTGGACGAATGCGCCAAGCTCAACGAGGCCGTGGTGGCCCCGCTGAACCGCGAGGGGGACAAGAATCCGTCGTACTGGAAGGACGGCAACGTCGTCACGACGCCTGGCTTCAAGGCCGCGTTCAAGGCCTATGTCGACGGGGGTTGGCAGGGCCTGCAGCACCCGGCCGAGTTCGGCGGCCAGGGCCTGCCCAAGCTCATCGCGGCCGCCTGCAACGAGATGGTGCAGAGCGCGAACATGAGCTTTGCGCTGTGTCCGCTGTTGACCGACGGTGCCATCGAGGCGCTGCTGACCGCCGGCTCGTCGGAACAGAAGGCGACCTGGATCCCGGCCATGATCGATGGACGCGTCACCGGCTCGATGAACCTGACCGAGCCACAGGCCGGCAGCGACCTGGCGGCCGTGCGCACGCGCGCCGAGCCGCAGCCCGACGGCAGCTACAAGATCTTCGGCACCAAGATCTACATCACCTTCGGCGAGCACGACTACACCGACAACATCGCCCACCTGGTGCTGGCTCGCGTGGTCGGTGCACCCGAAGGCGTCAAGGGCATCTCGTTGTTCCTCGTGCCCAAGCGGCTGGCCGACGGCACGCGCAACGACGTGCACTGCGTCAGCATCGAACACAAGCTCGGCATCAAGGCCAGCCCGACGGCCGTGCTCCAGTACGGCGACCGTGGGGGCGCGGTGGGGCAGCTGGTCGGCCACGAGAACCGCGGCCTGGAGATCATGTTCATCATGATGAACGCGGCGCGATTCGGCGTCGGCATCCAGGGCATCGCGCTGGCCGAGCGGGCCTATCAGCAGGCCGTCGGCTATGCACGCGACCGTGTGCAGAGCCGACCGGTCGATGGCTCGCTGCCGCACGCGGCGGCCATCGTGCACCACCCGGACGTGCGGCGCATGCTGATGACGATGCGCGCGCACACCGAGGCCTGCCGGGCGATGGCCCTGGTCGGAGCCGCTGCCTTCGACGCGGCTCACGCGCATCCCGACGCCGAACTGCGCAAGCAGAACCAGGCCTTCTACGAGTTCCTCGTGCCCCTGATCAAGGGCCTGTCGACCGAGATGGCGCTGGAGGTCGCGAGCCTCGGCGTGCAGGTGCATGGCGGCATGGGCTTCATCGAGGAAACCGGGGCCGCCCAGCACCTGCGCGACGCCAAGATCCTGACCATCTACGAAGGCACGACGGCCATCCAGGCCAATGACCTCGTGGGGCGCAAGACGGCGCGTGACGGGGGTGCGATGGCACGCGGCATTGCGGAGCAGATCGAGGCGACCGAGGGCGAGCTGGCCAGCAGCGGCAGCATCGCCGCCCAGTCGATGCGGCGCCATCTGACGGCGGCGCGCCAGGCCTTTCTGGCGGCGGTCGACTTCATCGCCCGCGAGACCCGGGCCAACCCGAACGCCGCCTTCGCCGGCAGCGTGCCCTACCTGATGCTCGCCGGCACCACCGTCGCCGGCTGGCAGATGGCGCGTGCCCTGCTCGCGGCCGAGCAGCGGCTGGCTGCGGGCGACCACGCGGCCTTCATGCAGGCCAAGGTCGTCACTGCGCGGTTCTATGCCGAGCACATCCTCAACCGCGCGCCGGCGCTGGCCGACAGCATCGTCCATGGCGCCGACACCGTGACCGGCCTGGCGCTGGAAGCCTTCTGAACATGACCCGAACCCTGCCTGGCGCGCTTGCGCGCGTACCGCTGCCGATCATCGGCGCGCCGCTGTTCATCATCTCCAACCCCAAGCTCGTGATCGCGCAGTGCTGCGCCGGTGTCGTCGGCTCGATGCCGGCACTGAACGCGCGCCCGGCGGCGCAGCTCGACGAGTGGCTGCACGAGGTCACCGAAGGCCTCGCCGCCTGGGACCGCGCCCACCCCGAGCGGCCTGCGGCGCCGTACGCCATCAACCAGATCGTGCACAAGAGCAACGACCGGCTCGAACACGACATGGAGGTCTGTTCGCGCTGGAAGGTGCCCATCGTCATCACCAGCCTGGGGGCTCGTGAGGACGTCAACCAGGCGGTGCACGCCTGGGGCGGCGTGGTGCTGCACGACATCATCAACAACGCCCATGCCCAGAAGGCCGTCGCCAAGGGAGCCGACGGGCTGATCGCGGTCGCCGCGGGGGCCGGAGGCCACGCCGGCACCAAGAGCCCGTTTGCGCTGGTGGCCGAGATTCGCGAATGGTTCGAAGGCCCGCTCGCGTTGTCGGGCGCGATGGCCGGTGGCGACGCCGTGCTGGCGGCGCTGGCTTGTGGCGCCGACTTCGCGTACATCGGCTCGGCCTTCATCGCGACCCACGAGGCCCGCGCCAGCGATGCGTACAAGAACGCCATCGTCGACGGCACGAGTGACGACATCGTCTACTCAAGCCTGTTCACCGGCGTTCACGGCAACTACCTCAAGCCCAGCGTCCGCAACGCCGGGCTGGACCCCGACAACCTGCCCGAGAGCGACCCGAGCAAGATGAGCTTTGGCGGCGGCGACGGCGCGAAGAAGGCCTGGAAGGACATCTGGGGCTGCGGCCAGGGCATCGCACCGGTCAAGGCGGTGGTCGGTGCCGGCGAACTGGTCGCGCGACTGGAGCGCGAGATGCGCGCCGCGCAGGATCGGGTGAACGCCCGCTTGTCGCCGGCCTGAGGGGCGACTACGCTGGCAGGATGAAACGCACTCTCGCCGGGTTCATTGCCTCTTCTGCCGCGGCCGGCCTCGTGCTCGCCAGCGGTTGCACCTCGATGGGCGTGAGCATCGGCTTGCCCATCCCCGGTGGCGGCGTCAGCGTCGGGGTCGGCAGCGATGGTGGGGTCAGTGGTGGGGTCGCGGTCGGCACCGGTGGCGTGCGGGTGGGTGTCGGCGGCACGGCCCAGATCCCCCGCGGAGAAGACAAGCGTGGCGACAACGCCGCGCCGGCCGACCCGGCTGCATCCGCCCCGCCCCAACGCTGAGCACCGCCCTGAGAACCGCGATGTCGCGCCGCCTGATCGAAAACGCCTGCCTGTTCGACGCCGCCAGCGGCACGCTGCGTCCGGGCAGCCGAATCGTCATCGAAGGCGAGCGCATCGTCGCGACGACGCAGGAGCCGATCCGCGTCGACGATGTTGCCGAGCGACTGGACGCCGGCGGCCGTGTCGTCCTGCCGGGGCTGATCGACGCGCACGTGCACGTCAGCGCCAGCAGCGCCAACCTGGTCGCGCTCGCGACCCAGGCGCCATCGCTGACGGTGGCCGAGAGCGCGGCCGTGATGTCGGCAATGCTCAGGCGCGGCTTCACCAGCGTGCGTGACGCTGCGGGCGCTGATTTCGGCCTGCAGGCGGCCGTTGCCAAGGGGCTGTTCGAGGGTCCGCGCCTGTTCATTGCCGGCTTCCCCATCAGCCAGACCGGCGGCCATGCCGACATGCGGCCGATGGGCGTGCGCGGCGCCCCGATGTTCTGTTCCTGCGCCGGCATCGGCCTGATGGGCGCGATCGCCGACGGCGTCGGCGAAGTCCGGCGCGCGGTGCGCGAGCAGGTGCGCCACGGCGCGAACCAGATCAAGATCATGGCCGGTGGCGGCATCTCCAGCCCCAGCGACCCTCTCGAAGGCACGCAGTTCTCGGTCGAAGAGTTGCGCGCTGCGGTCGAAGAGGCCGAAGCCGCCAACCTGTACGCGCTGGCCCATGCCTATTCGCCGCGTGCGGTCACCCGCGCGGTGCAGGCGGGCGTGCGCAGCATCGAACACGGCAACCTGATCGACGAAGCCACCGCGCGCGAGATGAAGCGCCATGGCACCTGGCTCGTGCCGACGCTGTCGACCTACGCCGCGCTGGCCGACGAAGGCGCCCGGCTGGGCTGGTCCGACGCGATGCTGGACAAGCTGGCGATGGTGCAGACCCGGGGCATCGAGGCGGTCAAGATCGCGGTCGCCGAAGGCGTGCCGGTCGCTTTCGGCACCGATCTGCTCGGCCACATGCACGACCGCCATAATGGCGAGTTCCGGCTGCGCACGCCGGCGATGAGCCCGCTGCGGATCCTGCAGTCGGCCACCTTCGATGCCGCGCGGCTGATGCGCCAGGAGGCGCACATCGGCCAGCTCGTGCCCGGTGCCTATGCCGACCTGCTGATCGTCGATGGCGACCCGACCCAGGATGCCGACGTGCTGGCCGAGCCCGAGGCCAACATCCGCCTGCTGATGAAGGGCGGCGCCGTCGTCTACGACCGGCGCTGAGCCACCCCCCGTGCATGCGGGGTGCTGCAACACCGTGCAACGCCGCTTGCACGTCCATGCACAGTTCATGGGACCTCCTGCCCAAATCATCGGCCTCCTCCCGAATCCGAAGGATGGCGATGTCCAAGACTCCAGTCCGCTCTGCACTGCGCAGCCCCTTGTTGCCCATGGTCTCGGCGCTCGCGTTGGCAGCGCTGGCGGGGTCGGCGCACGCGCTGGACACCCGGCTTGTGGCCAGCGGCCTGGAGCAGCCGGTCTATGCGACGGCACCCGTGGCCGATGGCCGCGTCTACATCGTGCAGAAGGAAGGCCAGATCCGCATCGCGGCGCCTGACGGAACCCTCAGCACCTTCTTGTCGATCCCGGTGGCGCGCAGCAGCGAACAAGGGCTGCTGGGCCTGGCCTTCGACCCCGGCTACGCCGACCCGACCAGCGTCGGCTACCGTCGGTTCTTCATCCAGTACAGCGATTCCGGCAATGGCGACAGCGTGATCGCCAGCTACCTGTCCAACGCCGACGGCTCGGCGGCGGTGGTGGCCAGCCGGCGCGAGGTGCTGCGCGTGGACCAGCCCAATTTCGGCAACCACAAGGCCGGCTGGATCGGCTTCAAGCCCGGCGATGCGAACAACCTGTTCATCGCAATGGGTGACGGCGGCGGTGGCAACGACCCGCAGAACAACGGCCAGAACCGAAACACCCTGCTCGGCAAGATGCTCCGGATCGACATCAACCGTGACGACTTTGCCGACCCCAACGTCAACTACGCGATCCCGGGCGACAACCCCTTCGTGGGCGTGGCGGGAACCCGCGGCGAGATCTTCAACATCGGGTTGCGCAACCCCTGGCGCAACAGCTTCGACCGCCAGACCGGCGACCTGTGGATTGCCGACGTCGGCCAAGGTCGGCTTGAAGAGGTCAACATCGTTCCCGGCAGCAGCGGCGGCGGCCAGAACTTCGGCTGGCGCTGGCGCGAAGGCAACATCAACACGCCCGGGATCGGTGGCGTGCGCCCAGCGGGCCTGACCGACCCGAACTTCGTCTACGAGCGAAGCTTCGGTGCTTCGATCACCGGCGGCTACGTCGTGCGCGAGGCCGGCTCGGAGCTCTTCGGCCGCTATGTCTTCGGGGACTTCGTCAGCGGCCGCATCTGGTCCGTGGCAGGCGACGGCAGCCAAGGGCCGGAGGCTGGCGAAGAACTGACCGAGCTGATCGACAACGGTGCCGCAGGCGACCTGGGCAACATCGCGTCGTTTGGCGAAGGCGCCAACGGCGAGCTGTACATCGTCGACTTTGGCGGCAAGGTCGTGCAGCTGCTGTCGCCGATCCCTGAGCCCGGCACCTGGGCGTTGCTGCTGGCGGGGCTGGGGCTCGTGGTTCTGAGAGGCCGGCCGCGGCAGGCCGCGCGCTGAAGCGGCCCCGCGACGCGGGGGTTGGCAGATGCTCCCCGAGGCATTCCAATCGGGCTCGGCACCCCTTGAGGAGTTCCGGATGTCGCGTCGACACTTTGGCTGGCAGCTCGCCACCGCAGCGTGCCTGCTGCTCTCGGCCGGCGCCCAGGGCGCCACGATCCAGACCACGCAGATCAGCGCCAGCACCCTGCTGGGTCAGTACGTGTACTTCTCGATCGACCAGGTCCATGACGGCATCGTCAGCGACGCGCCGCCGTACAACGGCTACGCCTCGGGCTTCGGCGTCGTCTCGGGCCGCATCACGCTGACGCTCGACCAGGCTTACGACCTCGACAGCTTCTCGCTCTGGAACGACATCAACATCGCGGACCAGGGCGTGCGCAGCTTCACGCTCAGTTTCGAGAATGCTGGCGGCAGCACGCTGGCCACGACGCCGGTCTACAACGCCGTGTCGCAGTTCGCCCCGCAGGTCTACAGCTTCGCGACCGTGGTCGGTGTCAAGCGGGTGCAACTCGACGTGATCAGCTCGTCGCTGCAGATCGAGATCCGCGAAGTGGCGTTCGACGGCACGGTCAGCGTCGTGCCCGAGCCGGGCGCGCTGGCGTTGATGCTGGCCGGCCTTGGCGTCGTGGGCCTCGTGGGAGGCCGTGCGCGGCGGCGCCACCAGCGCTGATCGTCGCGCGGCACCCCGCCCACCCCGCGCCTACAGCGTGGTCGAGTGCCGACCGGCCATGCGCCCGCGCCAGGCGACGAGGTGCGGGTGCTCGTCGCCCGGCTTGACCTTGACGACCCGCGCGAAGTCCACCGCCACCACGGCCGTGATGTCGGCGATGCTGAATGTGGCCCCGGCCAGCCATTCGCGATCGGCCAGCCGCTGGTCAAGGTCGACGAAAAACTGCAGGACGCGGGCCCGGCCGCGTTCCGCCAGCGCCGGGATCTGCTCGTAGTTCACCGGGCCGGGCAGGGCGCGGCCGGCCATCGCCGGCGATCCGTTGCGCAAGGCCTCGGCGATGGCCATCAGGCCCTCGAACTCGCAACGCCATTGCCAGCTGGCGATCTCGGCCTTTTCGGCTGCGGTGCGGCCCATCAGCGCGGGCTCCGGCTTCCAGGCTTCGGCCCAGGCGGCGATGGCGGCGTTGTCGGTCAGCACCGTGCCATCGTCCAGCTTGAGCGCCGGCACCGTGCATCGTGGGTTCAGGCGGCGAAAGGCCTCTCCCATCTGCTCGCCCGTGCGCAGGTCGACCTGCACGGTGTCGTGCACGATGCCTTTTTCAGCCAGCACCATGCGCGCCCGCCGCGGGCTGGGCGCGGGGGCGCAGTCGTAGAGGACGACGCTCACTTCGGCGCCAGGCGGTCGAGGTCGCTGGCGTCGTGGCGCTCGGGCAGTTGGCTGTCGTCGGCGCCCCAGGTGCGGTTGACCTTGCGCCCGCGCTGCACCGCCGGGCGCTGCGCGATCTCGTCGGCCCAGCGCACGACGTGTGTGTACTCGTGCACCTGCAGGAACTCGCCGGCCTCGTACAGCTGTCCCTTGGCCAGTGCGCCGTACCAGGGCCAGACCGCCATGTCGGCGATCGAATACGTGTCGCCGGCCAGGTAACGCGCCTCGGCCAGCCGGCGATCCAGAACGTCCATCTGGCGCTTGGTCTCCATCGCAAAGCGGTCGATGGCGTATTCGATCTTCTGCGGCGCGTAGGCGTAGAAGTGACCGAAGCCGCCACCCAGATAGGGCGCGCTGCCCATCTGCCAGAACAGCCAGTTGAGGCATTCGGTGCGCGCCGCGCCCGTGGGCAGGAAGGCCGAGAACTTCTCGGCCAGGTACAGCAGGATGGACCCGCTTTCGAAAACGCGAACCGGCTCCGGCCCGCTGCGGTCCAGCAGCGCCGGGATCTTGGAGTTGGGGTTGACGCCCACAAAGCCGCTGCTGAACTGGTCGCCCTCCTGGATGCGGATCAGCCAGGCGTCGTACTCGGCGCCGGCGTGGCCCAAAGCCAGCAACTCCTCGAGCATCACCGTGGCCTTGACGCCGTTGGGCGTGGCCAGCGAATACAGCTGCAGCGGGTGGCGCCCCACCGGCAGTTCCTTGTCGTGGGTGGCGCCGGCGACCGGCCGGTTGATGTTGGCAAATCGCCCGCCGTTGGCCTGGCGCCATTGCCAGACCTTGGGTGGCACGTAACCGGTGTCTTCGCTCATGCTCGCGGCTCGGTTCAGCGAATCGACGTGTAGCGCGCTTCCGGCCGGTCGTCGGAGCGGTGGATCGTCGTCACGCCGGTCTTCATCGCCCACGGCCGGACCTGGTGGTGGATCGGGATCGTCAGGAACTCGTCGCGCGTGCGCAGCAGGGCCTCGCGGATCATGGCGTTGCGCCTGGCCTGATCGACCTCGGTCTTCATCGCGTCGACCAGGCGGTCCACCGTCGCGTCGCTCACGCGGCTGTAGTTGAAGTTGCCGTCGGCGCCCGTGGTCCGCGTGCGCACGATGGACTGCAGCGTGTACTGCGCGTCGAAGTTGGCCACGCCCCAGCCCAGCATGTAGGCCGAGTGCTCGAAGTTCTGCATCTTCTGGATGAAGGGCGCGAAGTTCTCGGCAGCGAGGCTGGCCTTGACGCCGATCCGGGCCCACATCGCGACGATGTTCTGGCAGACCTCCTCGTCGTTGACGTAGCGGTTGTTCGGGCAGTTCAGCCGCATCTCGAAGCCGTTCGGGTAGCCGGCGTCGGCCAGCAGCTTGCGCGCGGCGTCGGCATTCGCCGGGGCGGGCGTGTCGAGCTCGGTGCTGTGGCCATTGACGCCGGGAGCGACCATCAGTGCGGCCGGCACCGACAGCCCGCGCATCGTGCTGCGCTGGATCAACGTGCGGTCGATGGCCAGCGACAGGGCCTGGCGCACGCGCTTGTCGGCAAACGGGTTCTTGCCGGTGACATTGGTCCCCTTGGCCTCCGGGCTGCCCACGTCCAGCGCGAGGAAGATCGTGCGCACCTCGGAACCGTCGACGATCTTGAGCTTGCTGTCACCGCGCAGCCGCGCCACGTCCTGAGTCGGCAGGTCGGTCAGCATGTCGACGTCGCCCGACAGCAGTGCCGCGACTCGCGTCGGGTCGCTCTTGATCGGGGTGTAGATCACCTCCTTGACGTTGCCGGTCGGCTTGTCCCACCAGTCGGGATTGGCCGTCATCGCGATGCGCTGCTCGGGCGTCCAGCTCACGATGCGATAGGGCCCGGTGCCGTTGACGTTGCGGCTGGCGAAGTTCTCTTCCTTGGCCTTGAAGTCCTGGGTGTTGGCGGTGCGGTTCTTTTCGGCCCAGCCCTTGCTCATGACGAAGAAGTTGACGATGTTGCGCAGCAGCAGCGGGTTCGGACCGGAGAGCACGAAGTCCACCGTGAAGTCGTCGACCCTCTTGACCTCGCTGACGCCCGCGACGTAGATCGCCATCGTGCCCTGGGGCTGCTTGATGCGGCCGAAGCTGAAGACCACATCGTCGGCCGTGAGCGGCGAGCCGTCGTGGAATTTCACGCCCCGGCGCAACTCGAAACGCACCAGCGTCGGGCTGACCTGGGTCCACCTCGTGGCCAGGGCCGGCTCGGGCACATAGTCCTTGTTGAACCGCACCAGGCCCTCGTAGGCGTGCTGCAGGATGGCGGTCGTCGTGGCGTGGTTCTGCGAGTGCGGATCCATCGTCAGGATGTCGTTCTGTGCCGCCCAGCGCAGGGTTTGGGCGTGGGCTGGCAGGCTCATGACGGCGGCTGCGGAGGCCAGGGCCAGCGCCAGTGCGGCGGACTTCAGTGTGTTTCGTGACATGGTTGAATTGCTCCTGGGTGTCGCGCCGGCTTACCCGGGTACACAGCCCCGGTGGCGCGAAAACGTCAATGCTAGGCCGACACCGGCCGCTTGACCGCTCCGGGATTGCCCTGTCGCGGGTGTTGCCGTCAGCCGGACTCCAGATCGGCGTCACAACCGCGGCCAGCGGCGATCCACCGCGCCACCAGGGCCTGGGACCAGCGCTTCGGGAGCCAGCCCAGCACGCGCAGCCATCGGCCGGGCGTCATGAGCACCCCGCAACCGTAGCGCCGTTCGTTTGCGTCCCACTCCAGCGCGGCGCAGCGACCGCTGACGCGCCGGCTCACCACGACACCCAGCGGGCAGGGCTCGGCGGCACAGCACCAGCCGCAGCCGTTGCAGGTCGACCCCAGCGGCGGCTTGGCAGGTGCATCGGGGTGCACCAGGATGACGCGACGCGGCGGTTTCATGGTGCGTTGTCAGCAATCCCCAGGAAAGCCGGTGTTAGAGTCGACACCGGTCGGAGTTTCCATCCATGGTCCTTCCCGTCCCCTTGCTGGTGTCTGTTTTCGGTTCGTGCGTTCAGCAAGGCGGGTCGCTAGTCCGCCAGCCCGGTGCAGCCGGGGTCGCGGAAGGTTGATCAACCCATCGGTCGCCCCGGAAAACCTGGGGCAAAGGTGAGCGCAAGATGATGCAGCAATACAGGTCCAACTCGTACCTGTTCGGGGGCAATGCCCCATACGTCGAAGAGCTCTACGAGGCCTACCTCGACAACCCCGGCAGCGTGCCCGACAACTGGCGCGCCTATTTCGACAATCTCCAGCACGTGCCCGCGGTCGATGGCTCGACCAGCCGGGACGTCGCCCACGCCCCCGTCGTCGAAAGCTTCGCCCAGCGCGCCAAGGCCAACGCCTTTGCCCTGAAGGCCAGCGAGGCCGACCTGGCGGTCGCGCGCAAGCAGGTGCACGTGCAGAGCCTGATCGCGGCCTATCGATTCCTGGGCAGCCGCTGGGCCGATCTGGATCCCCTCAAGCGCACCGAGCGGCCGAAGATCCCCGAACTCGAGCCGGGGTTCTATGACCTGTCCGAATCGGACATGGACATCACGTTCTCGGCTGCCAACACGTACTTCGGCAAGGCCGAGAACATGACGCTGCGCGAGATCGTGCGGGCGTTGCGCGAGACCTATTGCGGCACGGTCGGCGCGGAGTTCATGCACTGCACGGACCCGACCGAAAAGCGGTGGTGGCAGGAGCGACTCGAGAGCATCCGCAGCAAGCCGAGCTTCAGCCCCGACGAGAAGAAGCACATCCTCGACAGGCTCACCGCGGCCGAGGGCCTGGAGCGCTTCCTGCACACCAAGTACGTCGGCCAGAAGCGCTTCAGCCTGGAAGGTGGCGAAAGCTTCATCGCCAGCATGGACGAACTGGTCCAGCGCGCCGGCGAAAAGGGCGTGCAGGAGATCGTCATCGGCATGGCCCACCGTGGCCGCCTGAACGTGCTCGTCAACACCCTGGGCAAGATGCCCAAGGACCTGTTCGCCGAGTTCGAACACACGGCGCCCGAGAACCTGCCCGCCGGCGACGTGAAGTACCACCAGGGCTTCAGCTCGGACATCTCGACGCCGGGCGGCCCCGTCCACCTGAGCCTCGCGTTCAATCCCAGCCACCTGGAGATCGTCAACCCGGTCGTCGAAGGCTCGGTCAAGGCGCGCATGGACCGCCGCGGCGACAAGACAGGCGCCCAGGTGCTGCCGGTGCTGGTGCACGGCGACGCCGCATTTGCCGGCCAGGGTGTCGTGATGGAGACCCTGGCACTGGCTCAGACCCGTGGCTACTTCACGGGCGGCACGGTGCACCTGGTCGTCAACAACCAGATCGGATTCACGACCAGCGACCCGCGCGACAGCCGCTCGACGCTGTACTGCAGCGACGTCGTGAAGATGATCGAGGCGCCGGTGCTGCACGTGAACGGCGACGACCCCGAGGCCGTCGTGCTGTGCACGCAGCTCGCGATGGACTATCGCCAGCAGTTCCGCAAGGACGTGGTGGTCGACATCATCTGTTTCCGCAAGCTCGGCCACAACGAGCAGGACACGCCGAGCCTGACGCAGCCGCTGATGTACAAGAAGATCGGCCAGCACCCCGGCACGCGCAAGCTCTACGGCGAAAAGCTGGTCGCGCAGAACGTGCTGCCGGCCGACGGCCCGGACGCGATGTTCAAGGCCCTGCGCGCGGCGCTCGACGAAGGTCGCCACACCAGCGACCCGGTGCTGACCAACTTCAAGAGCAAGTACGCGGTCGACTGGGCGCCGTTCCTGGGTCGCAAGTGGACCGACGCCGCCGACACGGCACTGCCGCTGGCCGAGGTCAAGCGCCTGGCCGAGCGGATCACGACGATCCCCAAGGACTTCAAGGCCCACCCGCTGGTCGAGAAGGTGCTCGCCGACCGCGCCGCGATGGGCCGCGGCGAGATCAACGTCGACTGGGGCATGGGCGAGCATCTGGCGTTTGCGTCGCTGGTGGCCAGCGGCTATGCCGTTCGCCTCTCGGGCGAGGACTGCGGCCGCGGCACCTTCGTGCACCGGCACGCGGTGCTGCACGACCAGAACCGCGAGAAGTGGGACACCGGGACCTACGTTCCGTTGACCCAGGTGGCCGAGAACCAGGCGCCGTTCGTGGTCATCGACTCGATCCTGTCCGAAGAGGCGGTGCTCGGCTTCGAATACGGCTACGCCAGTGCCGAGCCGAACACCCTGGTGATCTGGGAGGCGCAGTTCGGCGACTTCGTCAACGGCGCGCAGGTCGTGATCGACCAGTTCATCGCCTCGGGCGAGGTGAAGTGGGGTCGTGTCAACGGCCTGACGCTGATGCTGCCGCACGGCTACGAGGGCCAGGGCCCGGAGCACAGTTCGGCTCGCCTGGAGCGCTTCATGCAGCTGGCGGCCGACAACAACATGCAGGTGGTGCAGCCGACCAACGCGGCGCAGATCTTCCACCTGCTGCGCCGGCAGATGGTGCGCCAGTTCCGCAAGCCGCTGGTCATCCTCACGCCCAAGAGCCTGTTGCGGGCCAAGGACGCGGGCTCGCCGCTGACCGAATTCACCAAGGGCGAGTTCCGCACCGTCATCGGGCCGGCCAAGGACGAGATCGACGGCGACAAGGTCAAGCGCTTGATCGCCTGTTCGGGCAAGGTGGTCTATGACCTGCTGAAGAAGCGCGAGGAGCGCAAGGCCAGCGACGTCGCGGTCGTCCGGGTCGAGCAGCTCTACCCGTTCCCGCACAAGGCCTTCGCGGCCGAGATGAAGCGCTACCCCAACCTGACCGAGGTCGTCTGGTGCCAGGACGAGCCGCAGAACCAGGGCGCCTGGTTCTTCATCCAGCACCAGATCCACGAGAACATGGGCGAGGGTCAGAAGCTCGGCTACGCCGGACGCGCCGCATCGGCGTCGCCGGCGGTGGGCTATTCGCACCTGCATGTCGAGCAGCAGAAGGCGCTGCTTGACCAGGCCTTTGGCAAGCTCAAGGGCTTCGTGCTCACCAAGTAAAGAAAGCCGTACGAGACCAACATGGCAATCGTCGAAGTCAAGGTTCCGCAACTGTCCGAGTCCGTGGCCGAGGCCACCCTGCTGCAGTGGAAGAAGAAGCCCGGCCAGGCCGTGGCCGTGGATGAGATCCTCATCGAGGTCGAGACCGACAAGGTCGTGCTCGAAGTGCCGGCGCCCGCCGCCGGCGTGCTGGTCGAGATCGTCGCCGGCGACGGTGCCACGGTCGCGGCCGACCAGTTGATCGCCAAGATCGACACCGCAGCCAAGGCCGGCGCCGTTGCACCGGCCGCTGCGCCTGCGGCCCCGGCGGCGGCAGCGGTCCCAGCGGCTCCGACGGCTGCTGCGGGCGCGGCGGCATCGGGCGTGGCCATGCCGGCCGCCGCCAAGCGGATGGCCGACGCCGGCCTGGCCGCCGGCTCGGTGGTCGGCACCGGCAAGGACGGCCGGGTGCTCAAGGGCGATGTACTCGCGGCGATGGCCGCGCCGGCACCCGCGCCAGCGGCGGTCCCGGCACCGGTGGCGGTGCCCGCGGCGCCGGCCGTCGCCCGCCCGCTGCCGGCGGTGGCGGCACCGGCAGTCAACCTCGGCGACCGCCCTGAGCAGCGGGTGCCGATGTCGCGTCTGCGTGCCCGGGTCGCGGAGCGGCTTCTGCAATCGCAGAGCACCAACGCCATCCTGACGACCTTCAACGAGGTCAACATGGCCCCGCTGATGGAGATGAGGAAGCGCTTCCAGGAGAAGTTCGAGAAGGAGCACGGCACCAAGCTCGGCTTCATGAGCTTCTTCGTCAAGGCCGCGGTCGCCGCGCTCAAGAAGTACCCGGTGCTCAACGCCAGCGTCGACGGCAACGACATCGTCTACCACGGCTACTTCGACATCGGCATTGCCGTCGGCTCGCCACGGGGCCTGGTGGTGCCGATCCTGCGCAACGCCGACCAGATGAGCTTTGCCGACATCGAGAAGAAGATCGCCGAGTACGGCAAGAAGGCCGGCGAGGGCAAGCTCAGCATGGAAGAACTGAGCGGAGGCACCTTCTCGATCAGCAACGGCGGTGTCTTCGGCTCGATGCTGTCCACGCCGATCATCAACCCGCCGCAGAGCGCGATCCTGGGCGTGCACGCCACCAAGGACCGGGCGGTGGTCGAAAACGGCCAGGTCGTCGTGCGTCCGATCAACTACCTGGCGATGAGCTACGACCACCGGATCATCGACGGCCGCGAGGCGGTGCTCGGACTCGTGACCATGAAGGAGGCGCTGGAAGACCCGTCGCGCCTGCTGTTCGACATCTGAAGAGGGCACTCACCATGGCCCAGAACTTCGACGTCGTCGTCATCGGTGGCGGCCCCGGCGGCTACATCGCCGCGATCCGGGCGGCGCAGCTCGGCTTCAAGACCGCCTGCATCGACGAATGGAAAAACGCGGCCGGCGGACCCGCGCCGGGCGGGACCTGCACCAACGTGGGCTGCATCCCGAGCAAGGCCTTGCTGCAGTCCAGCGAGCACTACGAGCAGGCGGGACACCACTTCGCCGACCACGGCATCGGCCTGAAGGACCTGAGCATCGACGTGACGAAGATGCTCGCCCGCAAGGACACCGTCGTGAAGCAGAACAACGACGGCATCCTGTACCTGTTCAAGAAGAACAAGGTCACGTTCTTCCACGGCCGCGGCTCCTTCGTCAAGGCGACCGAGGGGGGCTGGGAGGTGGCCGTGGGCGGCGAATCCCTGGTCGGAAAGAACGTCATCGTCGCCACCGGCAGCAACGCGCGCGCGCTGCCGGGCGCGCAGTTCGACGAGGACAAGATCCTCAGCAACGACGGCGCGTTGCGGGTCGGCGCGGTGCCGAAGAAGCTCGGCCTCATCGGCGCTGGCGTCATCGGACTGGAGATGGGCTCGGTGTGGCGCCGCCTGGGCGCCGAGGTCACGGTGCTCGAGGGCCTGCCGACCTTCCTGGGCGCGGTGGACGAGCAGATCGCCAAGGAGGCCCACAAGGCCTTCACGAAGCAGGGCTTGAAGATCGAGCTCGGCGTGAAGGTCGGTGAGATCAAGACCGGCAGGTCGGGTGTCCAAGTGGCTTACGCCGACGCCAAGGGTGAGGCGCGGACCCTGGCCGTGGACAAGCTCATCGTCAGCATCGGCCGGGTGCCCAACACCATCGGCCTGGACGCCGATGCCGTGGGCCTGAAGCTCGACGAGCGGGGCGCCATCGTGGTCGACGCCGAATGCCGCACCAACCTGCCCGGCGTGTGGGCGGTCGGCGACGTGGTGCGGGGCCCGATGCTCGCCCACAAGGCCGAGGAAGAAGGCGTGGCAGTGGCAGAGCGCATTGCCGGCCAGCACGGGCACGTGAACTTCAACACCATTCCCTGGGTCATCTACACCAGCCCCGAGATTGCCTGGGTCGGCGAGACCGAGCAGCAGCTCAAGGCGCGCGGCGCGGCCTACAAGGCAGGCACCTTCCCCTTCATGGCCAACGGGCGTGCGCGTGCGCTGGGCGACACGACCGGCATGGTCAAGTTCCTGGCCGACGCCGTCAGTGACGAGATCCTCGGCGTGCACATCGTCGGCCCTCAGGCCAGCGAGCTCATCGCCGAGGCCGTCGTCGCGATGGAGTTCAGGGCCAGCAGCGAGGACATCGCGCGGATCTGCCACGCCCACCCGTCGCTGAGTGAAGCGACCAAGGAAGCCGCGCTGGCGGTGGACAAGCGCACGCTGAACTTCTGAGCGCCCGGACGCGGCACGACGAGGCCATGGCTGCCGAAGACGCATGGTCTGACAGGATGAACGCGCTGCGGTCGGTCGAACGGGCCGGACGTTGGGCCGAAGCCCGGCCGCTGGCGGATGCCCTCTGGAACGACGGCCACCGGGACGGACCCATCGAATTGGCGCTGGATGCGGCGCTCGTGGCGGCAAGGGCGCGCGCCAACGGGGGCGATCTCCCCGGCGCCTCGGCGTGGCTGCAGCAGGTGTTGGCCGAGCCCCGTACGGC
>JAJTGU010000310.1 GCA_021297985.1 Rubrivivax sp. | reverse complement strand
CTTCGATGTGATTGATCGGAACTGGCGATGAATGAACCTGCTGCCGTGCGAGCCACCTTCACCCAGCTGCGGACCTTCGAGGCCGTCGTGCGGCTGGGCGGTGTCGGCAAGGCGGCCGTGGCGCTGCATCTTGCGCAGCCCACGGCGTCGACCCAGCTCAAGGAGCTGGCGCAGGCGGTCGGGCTGACACTCTTCGTGCCGCACGGGCGAGGGCTGAAACTGACCGAAGAAGGTGAGCTGCTGCTGGCGCACACGCGCGAGCTGTTTGCCGGCTGGCGCCGCTTCGAGGAGGACGCGGCCGCGCTGCGCGGCCTGGCCAGCGGCCGGCTGCGCATTGCCGCCGTGACCACGACCGAGTACTTCCTGCCCGAACTGATCGGCCCGTTTGCCCGCGCCCATCCGGGCATCGACATCGACCTGGCGGTCGAGAACCGCGACGCCGTGGTGCGCCGCCTGGAGCGGGGCGACGACGAACTGGCGGTGATGATGCTGCCGCCGCAGGACCTGCCGCTGCAGCGCTGGCCGTTCCTCGAGAACCCGCTGGTGATCGTGGCGCCCGTGGGCCACCCACTGGCCCGCAAGAAGCGCGTGCGCCTGGAGCAACTGGTGGGCGAGCCGCGCCTGACGCGTGAGGCCGGGTCAGGCACCCGTGCCGCGTCGGACGAGTTCCTGGCCGAACGGGGCGTCGACTGGCCGCCGCGCATGGCGCTGGGCAGCAACGAGGCGATCAAGCACGCCGTCATCGCCGGTCTGGGCCTGGCGGTCCTGTCGCGTCACACCCTCGGGACTTCGCCCGAGCGGGACGGCCTGATCGAGCTGCCGGTGGCCGGGTTCCCGATCCGGCGCCGATGGCACCTGGTCTGGCAACGCGACCGAAAGCTGTCGCGTCCTGCGCGTGCCTTCCTGGACCACCTTCGCCAGCGGCTGAAGAGCCAGGGCAAGGACTGGGAGATGCCGACGCTTCTATGACCGGATGTCGCGAGGCGCTGCGCCCCGCGGCCCCGTGCTTACTGCTTCGGCCCTTCGACGATGCGCCGCGACAGGCCCACCGCATACGGGGCCGCGCGGGCCGCGATCAACGGGTCGGGTCCGGCTTCAACGCCCTTGGGCAGCACCATCGGGTTGTAGGTGATGCGCAGGCAGGCGCCGCCGGCGTCGGGCGCGACGTCCGTGATCCGCAGACGGCCCAGCGAGACCTTGGGTCGCTGATCCGGCAGCGGCGTCACGGCACTGTCGAGCCGGTCCCCGGCCTCGGCCAGTTGCAGCATGAAGTCGAACGAGGCCGTACCGGCCTTGACACGGTCGCGCAGGTCGGCAAACAGGAAGCTCGGACCCTTGGCCTTGGCCTCGTCGTCGCTCAGGCCCTGGGTGCCGCCGATCGGCTCGAACACCCACTTGCCCCACTGCTTGTTGCCGCGTGCGTCGACAAAGGCAAAGGCATGCACGCCCCAGTAGTTGACGCTGGCGAAGCTCGCCGGCACCGGCTGGCCGGCGAAGTAGCGGGGCAGCAGCAGCACCTCGGGGTTGGCGTCGGCAAAAGCCTTCACACGCGCCGGGTCGGCGGCGCGGGTGGCAGGGTCGGGACGCAGCGACTCCAGTCGACCCAGGAATTGTTCGGGCGTTGCGGCGCCGAAGATCGGTGCCGAGATGTTGCCCATCTGCCAGGTCTCGCCAGCCGGCAGGTCGAACTGCAGCGCCATGTTGCGCTGGCCCTTGGCGTTGTCCGGCGCATTGGGGTTGGCGCCCCCGACCGAGAAGCGCACGACCACCGGCACCGGCCGGCCGCTGAAGGCCGACGACGTTGACAGCTTGCGCCCTTGTTCGTTGCCGACAAACTCACCAGTGGCGCAGACGCCCTTGGCGCCGCTGCGCCGGAAGCCTTCGTGCTTGCCGAAGGTGGACTCGAAGGTGTCGAGGAAGCGGTTGGGATCGACCTGCGCTTGCGCCGGTGTCGCCACGAAGGAGACCAGGACGGCAGCGGCCAGCGGCCACAGGCGGGGGAGTACGGGGGCAGTCATGAAGGTCTCCACGTGAAGGTGTGCTGTGCCATTCGCGCAGTCCCCTGGGCAGGTTACAGGCGACCTGTCTTCGACCTTGGGCGGAGCCGGACTATGATCGTTGCGTTGGTGCTCGTCGAGGCGTTCCGCCGAGACAGTTCAACGGGAATCAGGGAGGAGCAGGCCCACACGGCCGGCTCCCAACCTGAGCTGCCCCCGCAACGGTAAGCAGACGGCAAGCCATCGCCAAGACGGCTTGCCCGCTCGTGACACGAGCCACTGGGACGGCATCGCCAGGCGCGATGCCCACCGGGAAGGCGTCACGGGTGGTCTCTGCCAGCCCGGATACCGGCCAACGCTGTGGCGAGCTGCGCAATGGGCTCGCCGTCCGGTGGGTGCCTGCGGGGAAGCGGGCGCACACGACCCTTGTGGCGTTCCTCTCATGTCTCGTTTCCCTGCTGGCCCGATCCGGGCCCGGTTCCCCCATGGCCTCACTGGGCGCTCGCGTCGCCTGCGCCCGAGGCTGTCGCTGTTGTCCGTGTTGACACCGGCGCTGCTGCTGCCGCTGCCGGCCGCCGCGCAAGCGGCTCCTGATGTCATCGTCGTCACCGGCACCCGCACGCCGACCCGCGCCGATCAGGCGCTGGCCCACACCACGGTCATCGACCGCACGCGGATTGAAGAGGCCACGGGCCGCACGCTGGCCGAGTTGCTCAGCCGCGAGCCGGGCTTGCAGTTCTCGTCCAACGGCGGGGCGGGCAAGGCCAGCTCGGTGTCGATGCGCGGTCTCGAGGCGCGTCACACGCTGCTGCTGATCGACGGCGTCCGCTACGGTTCGGCGACGCTGGGCACGGCGCCCTGGGAGAACATCCCGCTGGAGGGCATCGAACGCATCGAGATCGTGCGTGGGCCCTTGTCGAGCCTGTACGGCAGCGACGCCGTGGGCGGTGTGGTGCAGGTCTTCACCCGCGGTGGCACGCAGGGCCTCGCGCTCAACGGTGCGGTCACGCTGGGCTCCCACAGCACACGCAAGCTGGCGGGCGGCCTGCGCTTCGGTCAGGGGGCCTTTGACGGGTCGGTGCAACTGGCACAGGACCGTACCGACGGCGTCTCGGCCACCAACCCCCGGGTGCCGTTCGGCAGCTTCAATGCCGACGACGACGGCTTCGAGCAGCGCAGCGCCAGTGCCCGGCTGGGCTGGCGCCTTGCCCAGGGATGGCGCCTCGCGGCCCATGCGCAGGTCGCCGACGGCGAGACCCGCCTCGACGACGGCCCGGGCGCCGATGCACGCGCCGGCCTGCGCAGCGAGGTGCTGGGTCTGCAACTGACCGGCACGGTGCGCCAGGGCTGGACGACGGCGCTGCGGCTTTCGCGGTCGGCCGACGACTACGAGACGATTGCCAGCGCATCGGCCTTCAGCACGCTGGGCACCATCGGGACCGTCCAGCGGCAAGTCGGATGGGAGAACAGCCTGGCCACGCCGCTGGGCACGGCCTGGGTGCTGGTCGAGCGCTTGCAGCAGAAGGTCAGCCGCCCCGGCAAGCCGTTTGCCGTGTCCGATCGTTCGATCTCGGCCCTGGCGCTGGGCCTGAACGGACGCGCCGGCCGGCACGGTTGGCAGGGCAGCGTGCGTCACGACCGCAACAGCCAGTTCGGCCAGCAGACCACCGGTGCGCTGAGCTACGGCTTCGACGCCACCGCACAGCTGCGACTGGGCGCATCCCTGGGCACCAGCTTCAATGCCCCGAGCTTCAACCAGCTGTACTTCCCCGACTTCGGCAACCCGAACCTTCAACCCGAAGAAGGCGTTCTGCGCGAGCTGAGCGTTCGCTGGGCCGACGGTGGGCATGAAGTGCGCGTGGCGTTTTTCAGCACCGACATCCGCAGCTACATCACGCCCGGAGCCAACCCGACCAACGTCGACGCCGACATCGAAGGCATCAGCCTCAGCCTGGCGACGCGGCTCGGTGGCTGGACCCTGTCGGCCAGCGGCGACCTGATCGACCCGCGCAACAGCAACCCGCGCAATGCCAACTTCGGCAAGCGGCTGCCGCGTCGGGCGCCGGACGTGTTCCGGGTCGCCGCCGAGCGTCAGATCGGTGCGGTGAGCTTCGGCGGTGCGATCTACAGTGCCGGTGATCGCTTCGACGATGCCGGCAACAGCATCGCGCTTGCCGGCCACACCACCACGGACCTGCACGCCCGCTGGCAACTGGCGCGCGACTGGCAGCTGGGCGTCAAGCTCAACAACATCGCGGGCCGGCAATACGAAAACGTGCTCGGCTACAACCAGCCCGGCCGCGAGGCCTTCGTCACGCTGCGCTACAGCAGCCGATAGGCAACACGATGCGCGCCCTGACCCCGCTAACGCTGGCTCGCCTTTGCTGCGCGTCGATGGCGCTCGTCGCCGCGGGCTGCATTGGCGCGGCTGAGGTCCTGGTGCGCGACGACCGCGGCACCGAGCACCGCATCGCCGCGCCGCCGCAACGCATCGTCTCGATGCTGCCGTCGTTGACCGAACTCGTCTGGGTCCTGGGTGCCGGCCCGCGACTGGTGGGCGTGGACCGGTATTCCAACTGGCCGGCCGACGTCGCGCGGCTGCCGCGCCTGGGCGGCATGGACGATGCGCAGATCGAGGCCATCGCCGCCCTCAAGCCCGACGTGATCCTGGCATCGACCTCGTCGCGAGCGATGGACCGCATGGAAGCGCTGGGCTTTCGTGTCGTGCGCTTCAAGTCCGATGGCCATGCCGACGTGCGGCGCACGCTCGACACACTGGCGCGGCTGCTGGGCCAGCCGGAAGACGGAGCCCGGGTCTGGGCACGCCTGGAGCGCGAGATGGACCAGGCCGCAGCGCGCGTGCCCATCGGGCTGCGGGGCCAGCGGGTGTACTTCGAGATCGGCGGCGGCCCGTATGCGGCCGGCACCACGTCGTTCATCGGCGAGACGCTGACCCGGCTGGGCATGGCCAACATCGTGCCGGCCGAACTCGGCCCCTTCCCGAAGCTCAACCCCGAGTTCGTCGTGCGCGCCAGGCCCGATCTCATCATGGGCGGTCAGCGCGAGCAGGTCGCCCTGGCGCAGCGCCCGGGCTGGAACTCGCTCGCCGCAGTACGCCAGCAGCGCGTGTGCGGCTTTGATCCGGCGCCGTACGAGGTCCTGATCCGCCCCGGCCCCCGGCTGGGCGAGGCCGCCGCCCTGCTGGCCGATTGCCTGGTGCGCCTGGGCGCCGGGCAGAGCGCTGCCCGTGCAGGCGCCAGCGCCGCGTCCCCCACGCCATGAGTGACGCCGGTCGACGGACGCGACTGGTCGGTGTGATGGCCACGGTCATCGCGCTGGGCCTGCTGGCGGGTCTGGCGACAGGGGCGGGCGGGTTCTCGCCGCTGGGCTTCTGGGCCGACGTGCAGGGCCGTGACGCCGGGCTGATCCTGGGCCAGATTCGCGCCCCGCGCACGCTGGGTGCGCTGATGGTGGGGGCCTTGCTGGGGCTGTCGGGCGCCATCGCGCAGGGCCTGTTCCGCAACCCGCTGGCCGACCCCTTCCTGCTGGGCAGTGCCGCCGGCTCGGGCCTGGGCGTGGTCCTTGTGCTTGCCGGCGCGTCGATCGGCGGCGCCAGCATCAGCCTGGCCACGGTGGCCTGGATGGAGCGCGTGGGCCTGGTCGCGGCGGCCTTCTTCGGTGCGCTGGCGGGTGTGGCCATGACCTTGACGCTGGCCCGTGGTGCCGTGCACACCCTGCGCCTGCTGCTGGCGGGCGTGGTCGTCGGAGTCCTGCTGGGGGCCTTGAGCGACCTGGTGACCATCGCCTCACCCGATGCGCTGCGTGGCAAGCAGGCCTTCATGCTGGGCAGCACCAGCTTCATGGGCTGGGACGCGCTGGCCTTGATGGGGGCTGGATTGGTGCCGCTGCTGGTGCTGGCCTGGCGCCTGGCGCGTGCGCTGGACGCCCTTACGCTGGGCGAAGACAGTGCCATGAGCCTGGGGCTGGACCTGGCGCGGGTGCGGCTGGCGCTGGTTGCGATGCTCAGCCTGGGCACCGCCTTGGCGGTGTCGCAAGCCGGGCTGGTGGCCTTTGTCGGCCTGGTGGCACCGCACCTGGTGCGCCGCCATGCACCGGGTCGCCATGGCTGGCTTCTGCTGGCCAGCGCGGGCATGGGCGCAGCCTTGCTGCTGGTGGCCGACGTGATCTCGCGCGCGTTGATCGCGCCGCAGGAACTGCCGGTCGGCGTGGTGACGGCGGTGCTGGGTGGCGTCTACCTGTTCTGGCTGCTCAAGCAGCGCACCGCGCGATGACGACCTGGGTCGAGTCCTTCGGCTTGCGCGTGCGCCTCGGGGGGCGCGACGTGCTGGACGACGTGAGCCTGCAACTCGGCCCGGGCTGGACGGCCCTGGTCGGCCCGAACGGCGCCGGCAAGTCAACGCTGCTGCGCGCGCTGGCCGGCTTGCAGGTCCCGACCGCCGGCCGGGTGGCGTTGCGCGGGCAGGATGTTCAGCGGGTCCGGCCGGCCGAGCGCGCACGTCAGATGGCCTGGCTGGCCCAGCAGGCCGAAGTGACGGGTGAGCTGAACGTGCGCGAGACCGTCGAACTCGGCCGCATTGCGCAGCTGGGCCTCCTGGGCGCACCGGGTGCGGCCGACCATGCCGCCGTGGCCGGCGCGATGGCGCTCACCGAGTGCAGTGCCTGGCAGTGCCGCCGCCTGCATGAACTGTCGGGCGGCGAGCGCCAGCGTGTGCTGCTGGCCCGTGCGCTTGCCACCGAAGCGCCTGTGCTGCTGCTCGACGAGCCGACGACGCATCTGGATGCGCCCCACCAGGTGGCCCTGGCGCGCCTGTTCCGCCGTCTGGCGCGCGACGTCGATCACCGGCGCGCGGTGCTGACCGTGCTTCACGACCTGCCGATCGCCTTGCAGGCCGACCGGCTGCTGGTGCTCGACCGGGGTCGCCTGCGCGCCGACGGTGCGCCGTCCGATCCGGCGGTACAGGCCGCGCTGGTGCAGGTCTTTGAAGGCGCCATCCGGATCGAGACCGATGCCGCTGGCCAGAGCCGAGTCGCGTTGGCGCTGGATGATCCCGGTGGGCCGTCCGATATGCGAATGCGAACCCCTTATCATTAGGACTGACAGGCAGGAGTCATCGCCCTTGTGCGCCTGCCATCGCCTTCTTGATTCGCCGAGGTTCCGCCTTGAAACGCCACAAGAGAGCAGCCTTGGTGCTCTGCTCGATGTCCCCTTTCGCCGTGCCGACGCTTGCACAGGTCGCGAGCCCCGCCACGCCGTCAGACGTCATCACCATCACCGGCACGCGCCAGGCCTACCAGGGCGACTTCAAGCGCCTTGAGACCCCGCAGGCCGAGCAGTCCATCGATGCCGAGACCCTGCGCGCTTCAGGCGCTGTCGACCTCAACCAGGCCTTGAGCCTGTCGGCCTCGGTGGCGCGCCAGAACAACTTCGGTGGACTCTGGAACGCGTTTGCGCTGCGTGGCTTCGTGGGCGACGAAAACCTGCCGAGCAACTACCTGGTGAACGGCTTCAACGCCGGCCGGGGATTTGGCGGGCCGCGCGACCTTTCGGGCATCGAATCGGTCGATGTGCTCAAGGGCCCGCGGGCCGCGCTGTTCGGGCGCGGCGAGCCTGGCGGAACGGTGAACCTGGTGACCAAGCGACCGACCTTCAAGACGGCGGGCGAGCTCCGTGTGTTGGCCGGCAGCTTCAAGACCTACCGCGTCGATGCCGACTGGACCGCGCCGCTGTCCGACGCCGTCGCCGTGCGCCTGGTCGGCTTTGCCGAAGACGCTGGCAGCTTCCGGGACACGGTCGAAACCCGCAAGCACGGCGCCAGCCCGTCGCTCGCCTGGCGCATCGGCCCGCAGACCCGGCTGGTGTATGAGCTGGAGTACAGCCGACAGGAGATCCCGTTCGACCGCGGTGTGCTGGCCGTGGATGGCCAACTGGGCCGCATCCCGCAAAGCCGCTTCCTGGGTGAGCCAGGCGACGGTCCGATGAAGGCCGCTGTGCAGGGCCACCAGTTGGAGTTCCAGCACGACTTCAGCAAGGACTGGAGCGCCCTCGTGGGTCTGACGAAGCGCAGGACCTCGCTCGAGGGCTTTTCGACCGAGGCCGAGCTGGGCGCCAGCCGCCAGCGCCTGCTGGTGGACGGCCAGACGTTGACGCGCCAACGCCGCTTCCGGGACTACGACGCCGACTACCAGGTGGTGCGAGCCGAGGTCAACGGCCGCTTCAAGCTCGGTGGGCTGCAGCATCGCGTGATCCTCGGCCTGGACGCTGATCGGTTCGAGAACGACCAGGTCTTCCTGCGCGCCCGTGCGCCCACGCTGTCCAGCAACCCGACGCTGACGCAGCTCCAGGCCCTCAACATCTTCAACCCGGTCTATGGCAGCTACACCCTGCCCACGCCAACACCGCTGACGAACCGGGTCGAGACCCAGAAGTCCGTCGGCGTGTTCGTGCAGGACCAGATCAACCTGACTGCGCACCTGCAGCTGCGCGTCGGTGCGCGCTACGACGACTACGAGCAGACCCTGCAGAACCGGGTGAACAACACCGCCTCGAATCAAGGCGAAACACGCGTCAGCCCGCAACTGGGCGTTGTCTACCAGGCCAGCCAGGCGCTGTCGCTGTACGCCACCTACGGCGAGAACTTCCGCCCGCTGTCGGGCGCGGATGCGCAGGGCAATGGATTCAAGCCGAACCAGTCGGAGTCGGTCGAGGCCGGTGTCAAGTTCTCGCTCGGCGCCATCGATGGCACGGTGGCCGTGTTCCGGGTCAGGCAAGCGAACATCCTGGTCGCCGCCGATGCCAGCGCCGGCACCTCGTTGGCCATCGGCAAGGCCAGCAGCCAGGGCCTGGAAGTCGACCTGCAGGGCGAGATCGCAGGGGGCATCAGCGTCTGGGTGTCCTATGCCCTTGTCGACGCCAAGACATCCAACGCCTTCAGAGACGTCAACTTCGGTGTCGAGGTCCCCGCGGGCGCGCGGCTGCTCAATGTGCCCAGGCAGAGCCTCAGCGTCCAGCTGGTGAAGTCGATGCCGGTGGCCGGACGCAGCCTGCAGTTTGGCGCTGGCTTGCTGCATGTGGGCGAGCGTTCGGGCGAGTTCACGAGCCCATTCACGCTGCCGGCCTACACGCTGGCCCGGGCCTTTGCGGCATACGCGCTGACGAATTCGGCGACCTTGCGGCTGGACGTCGACAACCTGTTCGACAAGACCCACTACACCAACTCGTTTTCAGCGCTGTGGGTGCAACCGGGCACCCCCCGCAGTGCCCGGGTGTCGGCCGCCTTCAAGTTCTGACGTGGAACCCCAGGTCAGGTTGCAGGCCGATCGGCTGCGCGTGGTGCGTGGCGGAAAGCAGGTGCTGTCCGGCGTGAGTTTCACCGTCGCCCGTGGCGAGGTCTATGGCCTGCTGGGCGGCAACGGCGCAGGCAAGTCCACGACGCTGGCCACCTTTCTGGGCTTTGTGCCTGTCGTCAGCGGCCGGGTGGTGGTCAATGGCGTGGATGTCGGCATCGATCGGCCGGCAGCGCGTCGGGCCATGGCCTACCTGCCAGAGGCCGCTTCGCTGTACGAGCACCTCGATGCGCGCGAGAACCTGCGCTACTTCCTGGAGTTGGCGGGGGTGGCCTGCGGCGCCGCCGACATCGAAGCGGCACTGGACCGGGTGTCGCTGGCTGGCGAGGCCCGCGGCCTGCAACTGCGTGGGTACTCCAAAGGCATGCGGCAGAAGGTGGCCATCGCGCTGGCGCTCCTGCGCGACACCGACATCCTGCTGCTGGACGAGCCGACCTCGGGACTGGACCCCACGGCCATCGACGAGTTCCATGATCTGGTGCGCGGCCTGGCCGATGCCGGCAAGGCCGTCCTGATGGTGACGCACGACGTCTACGGAGCCTGCCAGGTGGCCGACCGCATCGGCCTTCTGCGCAGCGGCCGGCTGGTGGACCAGTTTTCGGCGCCGGCGGGTGGCCGCATCGACACCGAGACCGTGCACCGCGCCTTTTCGGCCAAGGCGCCGTGATCGCGCGCCTGCTCGCCATCGCCGGGGCCGAGTGGCGCTACGGGTTGCGGTCGCGCCTGGCCCTGGGCGGGGCCTTGCTGTTGG
>JAJTGU010000029.1 GCA_021297985.1 Rubrivivax sp. | reverse complement strand
CGAAGCGACAACAACCAGTTGGTGCTTTCCGACCCTGAGCGCACGATCTCGCGCGTGCATGCCCGTGTGGTGTTCCGCGCCAGCGGCTTTGCGATCGTCGACAACGGCTCGAACCCCATCGTGGTCAATGGTCACCCGGTGGGCTCGGGCCGCGAACACCCTCTGAAGATCGGCGACGAGGTTCAGATCGGCGGCTACCTGTTGAAGGTGTCCGACGCCAATGCGGTGCCCGCAAGCGACCCGTTCGCCGATCTGTTTGGCGACGCGCCGATGGGCTTGGCCGGTCCTGCCTCCACGGCGCCGGCGCCGGCGCCACGCCCTGCGGCGCCGCCGGCATTTCCGTCTGCACCTGCGTGGCCGGCGCCGCCGCCACCGTCGGCCGCCTGGCCGGCGCCGCCGCCACCATCGGCCGCCTGGCCAGCGCCGATGGCCCCCGCGGCCGCGCCGTGGCCCGTGTCGACCCACACACCGGCCCTGGGTGGAACTGCGGGTGCTTCGGCCATTCCAGACGACTGGGACCCGTTTGCGCCCGAGCGCACGATGGTGGGTTCGGGCTCGTCCGGCGCCGCGGTTCAGCCACCGGCAGCGGCCATGGGCAACGCGCCGCTGGGCATTTCCGGGGGCGGCGGCAGTTCGATCGACGACATGTTCGGACTCGGCCCAGCCAGTGCCGGCGCCGGCCAGGACCTGCTTGCCGCCCTGGCTGCGCCCGCGGCGCCCGGACCGGCTGCGCCGTCGGCGTCAGCCACCAGCCAGGGTTTCGGCTTCGATGACGCTTTTGACCCTGCATTCGACCGCCCCAGGCCGGGCCGGACCCTGTCTGCACCCGAACGCTCCGCCGGCAGCCTGCCCGACCACGTGTCGGAGCTGAACACGCCGATGGTCCTGCCCGCCGCCGCTCCGGACACCACGGCAAGGGTCAACCCGACCAGTGTGCCGGCTGCCGCCTGGGCCAGCCTCGCTTCGCCATCGGCGGCGCCCCAGCGCCCTGTGACGATCGCGCCCGTTCCTGCGCCAGCACTGACGGACGACCACGCATCACCCCTGGCTCCGGCGCCGCTGCCGTCAGGCGCCATCCTGTCTTGGCAGGACCCACCCCGCGATGGCCGCGTCGTCACGCTTCCTGGCGTCTTCCTGAACGATGCGGCCGGCGCCGCGCCGCTGCTTCCTTCGGACAGTGACCTTGGGCTGGATTTCGACTTCGACGTGGCCAGTGCGCCGGCCGCTGGATCCCCGGGCATGGAGCCCTTGGTGCCGGCCGCTGCCATGGGGTCGATGGCTCCCGTCTTGCCGGGCGGTCGGTCGCCATCGACGTCGATGCCTCGGCCTGGCGCCTTCACAGGTGACGACCCGGCGACATCGATCACGACCACACCGTTTGCCAAGCGTTCGGCCCCCGGCCCTGGGGCTCCGGCCGAGCCCAGACCTGCAGTTGCGGCTTCCCATGACGCTGCGGCCTTGCAGCAGGCCTTCTTTGAAGGCCTGGGTGTTCCCGGACTGCGGATGGCCGACCTCGACGAAGCCCAGATGCGTCTCATCGGCCAGTTGATGCGCGAAGCGGTCCGTGGCTCGGTCGAACTGCTCGTTGCCCGTGCCGCCCTGAAGCGCGAAATGCGAGCCGAGATGACGATGATCGTCGCGCGCGAGAACAACCCGCTCAAGTTCTCGCCGACGGTCGAAGTCGCGTTGCAGCATCTGCTCGGCACGCCGACGCCCGGCTTCATGGCCCCGGCAACGGCCATGCGGGACGCCTTCGACGACCTTCGCGCGCACCAGCTGGGGGTCATGGCCGGGATGCGAGCGGCCCTTGAAGGCGTGTTGCAGCGCTTCGACCCGCAACAGCTTGAAGGCAAGTTGACCCGCAAGTCGGCGATCGCCAGCCTGATACCGGCGACCCGCAAGGCCCGCTTGTGGGAGTTGTTCCAGGAACTGTTCGCCCAGCTTCAAAGCGAAGCCCAGGACGACTTTGACGAGCTCTTCGGTCGTGCCTTCCTCAAGGCCTACGAAGACCAGCTTGATCGCCTGCACGGCGAGCCCGGCCCCCGCTGATCGCTCACTCCCATCACCCACCATGCTTGCCCTCGAAGTTGCTCTTCTGTCGGACCGCGGCGGCCGCAAGTACAACGAGGACGCTTGCGGTCACTGGCATTCCAAGCGCCACCTGTGCTGTGTGCTTGCCGACGGTGCCGGAGGCCACGGCGGTGGCGACATCGCCTCGCGCATTGCGGTGCAGGAGCTGATTGGCCGCTTTTCCAGTCGACCGTCCGAGCATGGAGCGGAGCTCGACGTGATGCTCCGCCAGACCAACGAGGTGCTGCGTGGCCAGCGCGTGCCCGGGACGGCGCGGCAGGACATGCACAGCACCGTGGTGTGCCTGGTCGTGGACTTCATCGGTCACACGGCGCACTGGGCACACGCCGGCGATTCCCGGATGTACTGGTTCCGCCGCGGACGCCTGCTCGACCGGACGCGGGACCACAGCCTGGTGCAGTCGCTGGTCGACGCCGGCAGCCTGCAGCCGCACGAGGCCAAGGGTCACCCCAAGCGCAGCGAGCTCCGCTCGGCGCTCGGAATCGCCGGGGACGTGCTCGAAGTCACCGCCACCGATGGCCAGGGCACGGTCGAAGCGGGTGACGTCTTCATGCTCTGCACCGATGGTCTCTGGGAGTACATCGACGATCCTGTGCTCGAGCAGACCCTGGCCGCGTCGCAACGCCCGTCGGCCTGGATCGACCTTCTGGCGCAGGAGGTGCGCCGCGCGGCAGCGCACAAGACGAGCCACGACAACTTCACCGCCCTGGTCGTCTGGACGCGGCCGGTGCCCGAGGCCTGACGCCATGGCCAATCAGACCGTCATGACGGCTGTGCTGCAGTGCAGCTTTGGCGTGGCGCCTTCATCGCTGGTGGTGCTGCCGATGCGAACCGTGATGTCCGGGAACCAGCTTGCCGCCAACATCATGGACCACGTGCCGATGGCCAACATCATGCCTTTTGGCATGTGCCAGAGCCTGGCCAATCCGACGGTCGCAGCGGCCACTGCTGCCGCGCTGGGCGTGCTGACCCCGATGCCCTGCATCCCCGCGACATCGTCACCTTGGGTGCCGGGTGCGCCGACGGTGATCCTTCAGAACTTCCCGGCGCTCAATGATTCGTCCAAACTGATGTGCATGTGGGCAGGTGTCATCAGCATCAACTTCGCTGGCCAGCCGACACATCAGGTCCCTTGATCAACGCGGGTGCCCCGGGGACCGGGATCGTCGCCTCTGGGCAACAAAAAACCCGCTGAAGAGCGGGTTTTCTGTGGGGGCCAGCGATGTTCAGCCGCCCGGAGAAGCCGCGCGACCGATCTCGACCCGGCGGTTCTCAGCCGCGAACGGATCGCGGGAATTCTTGGGCTGGTTCGAGCCCACGCCCACGGGTGCCAGCATCGTCGAATCGGCGCCCAGTTCGACCAGGAACTCCTTGACGGCTTCGGCGCGACGCTGCGAGAGCGTCAGGTTGGCCTGGGCGGTGCCCGAGGCATCGGCGTGGCCTTCGATGCGAACGACCTTGCCGCTGCCGCGGCGGGTCTTGAGCACTTCCGCAAACACTTCGAGTTGGCGCTTCAACACGTCCGGAAGCACCGCTGAGCCGACCGCGAACGAGTTGGCCGGCAGTGAGTACCGGACAGCCGGGCGGAAGCCCATGCACTTGAACCCGGCGGCCTTGAGTTGCTCGCAGGCGTCTTCAGGGAACAAGCCCTCGGCGATCGCCTTGGCATCGGGCACGGTCTGGCCCATGTCGACTGGCGCCTCGGCAGGCGCAGTGGTCTGGGCATTTGCAGCCAAAGCAACGGCCAGCAGGGCCGAAACGGTGGCCAGTCGAAAGGAAGCGTTCATGTCGGCACCTCGGTTGTTTGCAAGTCCACCGACACCCAACGTGAAATCCTCGAAGGTGGTGGACAGTTTCGTTCGGTCTAAGAGGGGATCTGGAGGCCCAAGCGGACTCAGGAAACCTCAATGACCAACCCGAACAAAATCATACGCGGTGACGCAACCGGTTGCCATCCCCCGAACAGTCGGCGATACCACCGTCTACCGCGCTTCCGAGCACGGGTCCCGCATTTTCGTCAGATGACCCCGGGTTTACCCTAATCAAGAGGGCTGCGTGCTGAGGCGTCACGCCGACCTGTGAGGCAGATGATGCCGCAAGCGCCGCACGCCGTGTATCGTCGGCCGTTGTCCTTGCACTGGCGTGTTGCTTGAGCCGACACGCTGCCCATCGCGCCGCCCAAAACAATGACTTGGCACAACAAGGTGATGTGGACCGAAGGCATGTTCCTTCAGCCGCAGCACTTCCAGCAGCAGGATCGATTCCAGGCCCGGCAGGTCGATGCCCGGTTGGGGGCCGGGTTGGCTTGGCCGTGGGGGTTCACGTCCCTGCAACTCGACGAGCCCTCGCTGCTGCAGGGGCGATTGCAATTGGTGGCCGCCCGTGGGGTGTTGCCGGATGGCCTGGCCTTCTCGCTGCCTGGCGATGATCCCGCACCCGCGGCGTTTGATGTGCCCGCAGATGCCCGTGACCAGTGGGTCGTGCTGGCGCTGCCGGCGGTCCGCGCCGGCGTTCCGGAAAGCGACGCCGAGTCCGGCGAAAGCGCGATGCCGCCGCGCTGGCGGACGGTCGATGTTGATGTCGCCGACATCCACGCCGCGAGCCTTCGCGCCGCGCCGCTCCAGATCGGGCGCATGAACCTTCGGCTGATGCTGGCGCGCGACCTCAACGACGGACAAGTCGCGCTGGGCGTCGCCCGAATCGTTGAGCGGCGTGCCGATGGGCGCATCGTGCTCGACACGCAGTACGTGCCGCCGATGCTGCACGCGCCCGGGCATCCGGTGCTGGATGGTTGGCTGCGAGAAGTCCACGGCATGCTCCACCAACGCTGCGAGGCCCTGGCCTCGCGTCTGGCTCAGCCGGGACGTGCGGGGGTTGGAGAGATCGCCGACTTTCTGCTTCTGCAGGTGGTCAACCGGCATGCGCCGTTGTTCCTGCACTTGCAACGGCTGCCGGTCCTGCATCCCGAGCGCTTCTACGAGCTGTGCCTGGGCTTGGCCGGTGAGTTGTCCACGTTCCGCGAGGCGCGTCGGCCGGTGCCGTACCCGGAGTACAAGCACGACGACCTTGCCGCCTGTTTCCGGGCCGTGATGGCCGATCTGCGGCAGTCGCTGTCGATGGTGCTGGAACAGACCGCGATACCGATCGACCTGCAGGAGCGCAAGTTCGGCGTCCGTGTCGCCGTGATTCCCGATGCCGAGTTGCTGCGAAGCGCGATGTTTGTGCTGGCAGTGAATGCTCAGATGCCGGCTGAGGCGATCCGGCTGCGGTTTCCGGCCCAGGTCAAGATCGGGCCTGCGGAACGCATCCGCGACCTGGTCAACCTGCAACTGCCCGGCGTCACGCTGCGCGCAATGCCGGTGGCGCCGCGACAGATTCCCTACCATGCCGGTTTCACTTACTTCGAGCTTGAGACGCGTGGCAACGAGCTTTGGCGACAGCTTGAGACTTCGGGCGGTCTTGCAATGCACATTGCGGGCGAGTTCCCCGGACTCGCGCTGGAGTTCTGGGCCATCCGCGGTTGACGCGATGACGGCCCTTCCTCTGGTGCTCGCCACCCACCCCAAGAGGCCGCGATGACCGATCCGAACCGACCCGCAAATCCGTTTGCTGCCTTCGATGCCGACCAGACCGTCATCAAGCCGACGGGCGGACGCGCAGCGCGGCCTGGCGCACCCGGCCAGCAGCCTGCAGCGCCGGCGCCTGCGGCAGCAGGGCAGGCCTGGGGAGCGCCGCCGCCGACTGCTCAGCCATGGGGCAGTGCTGCGGCGCCCGGGCCCACTGCAGCGGCGGCTGCGGCTGCGGCGCCCTGGGGAACTGCGCCCGAGCCGCAGGTGGCTGGCATTCCGGTGACGCCTGAACTCCCGCCGTTTGCGAGCCTGAACCCGCTGGTGCAAGCGGCAGCGCCGCTGCTGTCGGCGGCGCCCCGCCTGCGGGCCATGCTGCGCCACCCCAATCCGTCTGCGCTTCGCCAGTCGCTCGTAGCGGCCATCCAGCAGTTCGAGAACAGCGCGCGCAGTCAGGGCTTGCCCAACGAGCAGGTCGTCGCTGCCCGCTACATGTTGTGCACCTTGCTGGACGAAGCCGCTTCGAGCACCCCCTGGGGGGGGTCGGGTGCCTGGTCGGCGCAAAGCCTGCTCGTCCAGTTCCACAACGAGGCCTGGGGTGGCGAGAAGGTGTTCCAGTTGCTGTCTCGACTGGTCCAGACCCCGGCTCAGCAGCGCAATCTGCTGGAGCTGATGTACGCGGCGCTCGCGCTGGGTTTCGAGGGGCGATACCGAGTGCTCGACAACGGTCGGGCACAGCTTGAGCAGATTCGGTCCGGCTTGGCACAAAAGCTCGCCGAAGGTCGGCCGCAGCCCGACCGCAGCCTGTCGCCTCAGTGGCAGGGGGTCGCGGCGACCGAACCGCGCCTGCGTGATGGCATCCCGCTGTGGGTGATGGGCGCGGTGCTGGCCTTCGTGCTGCTGGGACTCTTTGTCGTGCTGCGCCTGACGCTGAACGCCCAGACCGATGCCAGCTTCATGGCCTTGCAGCGGCTCGACGTGAAGGCCGACGCTGCACTCCCGCCTCCGCCTCCGCCCGTGCCCGCGGCCGTGCCCCGGTTGGCGGTGCTGCTGAAGAGCGACATCGACGCCCAGGCGCTGGAGGTTCGCGATCTGGACGACCGCAGCATCGTGACGATCCGCGGCGATGGTTTGTTCGAGCCTGGCAGCGCGGAGCTGGCAGCAAGGTCAAGGCCGGTCTTCGAGCGCATCGGCGCTGCGCTGAACCAGGTGCCGGGTGTCGTGATCGTCAGCGGACACACCGATGACCAGCCGATCCGCTCGATCCGCTTCCCATCGAACTGGCATCTCTCGAAGGACCGCGCGGTCAGCGTCAAGACGCTGCTGGCCGGATTCGTCAAGCCTGAACGCCTCAGTTCAGAGGGCCGTGCCGACACCGAACCGATTGCCGACAACGGCTCGCCCGAGGGTCGTGCGCGAAACCGCCGGGTCGAGATCATGCTTGCCGCCAGCGCACCACCGGCCGGCAACTGAGCGACCTCGCCACACCTTCCACCGATCCCTCGACAAAGCCCGTCACGATGAAGAAGGCCCTGCGCTGGTTGCTGCACCCGGTCCTGCTCGGCACGCTGGGACTCCTGGCCCTGTCGGCCATCGTCTGGTGGCTCACGCCGCTGATCGGCGTCGGCGACAGCCGGCCTTTTGCCGGGTTGTGGGTGCGGGTCGCGATCCTGGTGGTCCTGTGGGCGGCCTGGATCGCACGGCTGGCCTATGTGGCCTGGCAGCGCAAGAAGACCAATGCGGCATTGCTCGCTGGGCTCGGCGCCGGTCCATCGGCCAGCAGCAAGGAGGCGCAGGTCCTGCAGCAGCGTTTTGCCGAAGCGGTGGGCAAGCTCAAGTCCAGCCATGGCGGCAGCGGTGTTCTTGGCGGCGGCCAGTTCCTGTACGAGCTGCCCTGGTACGTGTTCATTGGCGCTCCCGGCTCCGGCAAGACGACGGCGCTGCTGAACGCGGGCCTTCAGTTCCTGCTGGCCGACAACGCCAAGGGTGCGCTGCAGGGCGTCGGAGGGACGCGAAACTGCGAGTGGTGGTTTACGCAGGACGCGGTGCTGATCGACACCGCCGGCCGCTACACCACCCAGGAGTCCGACCGTGACGTCGACTCGGCGGCCTGGGACAACTTCCTGGCCTTGCTGAAGAAGACCCGGCCACGTCAGCCGATCAACGGCGTGCTGCTGACCGTCAACATCCAGGACCTTCTGCAGCAAGGGGCTGCCGAGAGGGCCCAGCATGCCGGAGCCCTGCGCGCTCGCCTGATCGAACTGCGCCAGAAGCTCGGTGTGCGGACACCGGTCTACGTGCTCGTGACCAAGGCCGACCTGATCGGAGGCTTCAACGAGAGCTTCGAGGCCCTGACCAAGGAGGAGCGCGACCAGGTCTTCGGCTTCACGTTCGACCACGCCAGCACGTCTGCCCCCGGAGCCGATGCACTGGCGGCGTTCTCGGTGCACTTCCAGGCCGTGCAGCAGCGCCTGATTGAACAGCTCGTGCCCCGTCTCGAGGGCGAACGCGACACGATGCGCCGTGCCGCCATGTTTGCGTTTCCGCAGGAACTGGCCGCGCTGCAGGCGGTACTCGGCGACTTCCTTCGCGCCGTGGTTTCCGGTGGCGGAAAGCTCGAGGAAGCGCCTCTGCTTCGCGGCGTGTACTTCACCAGCGGGACCCAGGAAGGGTCGCCGATCGACCGTGTGATGGGTGCGCTCGGCCGCTCTTTCGGCATCGATACCCGCTCGGCACCGGTCCAGGGCCGGGGCAAGAGCTTCTTCCTGCACCGACTGCTGAAGGAGGTCGTCTTTGCCGAGCGTGGCCTCGGTGCGCGCAACCCGGTGGCCGAGCGCCGGCGCCGCGTCTTGCGGGCGTCGGCGATGTCGGCGATGGGCCTGGTGTCGGTGGCGCTGGTGGCAGGCTGGTTCCTCAGCCGAGCGCGCAACCTCGACCACGCGGCGCAGGTGGCCGACAAGCTGCCCGCTGTGAAGCAGGCGGTCGAGGGCCTGCCGCCCGCCACCACTGCCGACGTGACGCCGCTGCCCGGCCCGCTGATGCAGGTGCGTGACGCGGCGCGCATCGAAGGCCTCGACATTGCCGATCCCCCGCTGCTCAATGGTCTGGGCCTTTACCAAGGTGACAAGCTCGATGCAGGCGCCCGCATCGCCTACCAGCGCCTGCTGCAGAAGACCTTGATGCCGCGGGTCGCGCGGCGGCTTGAGGAGCGCTTGCGGAGCGCCAACAGCGGCAATCTCGAAGACGCCTACGAGGCGCTGAAGTCCTACCTGATGCTGCACACGCCGTCGCAGTTCGATGCCGACGCGCTCAAGGCCTGGATCGCGGTGGACTGGGACGCCAACCTCGGCAAGATGCCGCCTGAGCAACGCGCTGCACTCGATGCCCACCTGGACGCCTTGCTGGCACTGGGTGCGCCCCGCGCTGCGGTGGCCAAGGACGATGCCCTGGTCGCCAACGTGCGCGAGATGTTGGTCTCGTATCCGCTGGAGTACCGTGTCTACAGCCGCATCAAGCGGTCCTACAAGCCAGGGCAGTCCCCCGACTTCACGGCTGCGGGTGCCGCCGGCCCGAACGCGCAGCAGGTCTTCCAGCGCGTCAGCGGCGAGCCCCTGACGCGGGGCATCAGCGGCCTGTACACGAAGGAGGGCTTCCGTCGCCTGGTGCAGCCGGCGGTGACCAAGCTCGCGCCGCAGCTCGCGCGCGAGGAGGTCTGGGTGCTAGGCCTGCGTGAAGACCCGGCTCGGCTGCGCGACGCGACGCTCGGCACCGGGCTGTCCGACAAGGTCAAGCGGGCCTACTTCGGCGACTACATCAAGGTCTGGGACGCCTACCTGGCCGACGTGAAGCTGGTGCCGCTGAAGGACCCGGAGCGGGCACTGGCGGTGTCCCGGCTCTTGTCGTCCCCGGACTCGCCTCTGGCCGCCTTCCTGCGCGGCGTCAGCAACGAGACCAAGCTCGTCGAGCCGCCACCGACCGGCGCGCTCGACAAGGCGGCGGCCGATGTGCAGAAGAAGCTCGCGGCCGCCGCAGGTGCTGCGCCGGCCGGGCCGCCTGTGGAAAAGGCGGTCGACGACCACTTCGCCAACATCCACCGCCAACTCGTGGGCGAACCGCCACCGATCAACGCGACGCTGAAACTGTTTGGCGAGGTCTACGCCCATCTGGCCGCGGTCGATGCGGCCAAGAAGAGCAAGTCGCCCCCGCCACCTGGCGCGGCCATGGAGCGGCTCAAGGTCGATGCCGCGCAGCAGCCTCCCATCGTGAGCGGCATGGTCGAGCAGCTGGCCGACGCGGCCGTCAACCAGGGTCGGGGTGCCGAGATGCAGGGGCTGTCGGCCGAGTTGCTGCCGATCACCGAGTTCTGCAATCGCGCGATCACCGGCCGTTACCCATTTGCCACCGGGACGCGGGCCGATGTGCTGCCCGACGACTTTGGCCAGCTCTTCGGCGGTGGCGGGATGTTCGACGACTTCTTCCAGCGCCGACTGGCGAGCCTGGTCGACACCGGCGCTGCGGCCTGGGTCTACCGCCCGCTGGCCGATGGCAGCAAGCCAGTGGCCTCCACGGCGCTGGCGGACTTCCAACGTGCCCAGCGGATTCGCGAGGTGTTCTTCCGCGCAGGGGGCAAGGTGCCTTCCATCAAGCTCGAACTCCGGCTGTCGGAGATCGATCCGGCGCTCAAGGAGCTGACGCTCGACATCGACGGCCAGCAGAGCAAGCTGACCAGCGGCGGTGCTTCGGTGCCGATTGCCTGGCCCAGTGCTCGATTGGCATCGCGCATCGAGATCACGACCGGCCTCGGCGCTGCAGGCCCGAAGCTGATGCAGGAAGGCCCCTGGGCCTTGTTCCGTCTGTTCGACAGTTTCCAAGTCCAACCCGGCCCCGTCCCCGAGCGCTTCAGCGTGGTCATGAACCTGGACGGCAAGCGGGTTCGGCTTGAGGTCTTCTCGGCCAGCGTGTTCAACCCGTTCCAGTTGCGCGAGATCCGGCAGTTCCGCTGCCCGACTGCGCTTTAGGCTCGGGCCGGGAGGGGTGTGGCCATGGACGCACGGATCGACATCGATTCACCGGCCGGCTGGCATGGCAAGTTGCCGACCCTCGGGGACTTCGCATCGCGTCGCCTTGACGAGGCTTTCATCGAGGCCTGGGACAGCTGGCTCGCGCAAGGCCTGCTCCGGCTGCGGACCGACGGGCCGGGCGTTTGGCTGGAGGGCTATCTGGCGAGTCCGAGCTGGCGCTTCCTGTTGATGCCGGGTGTGCTGGGTGCCGGCCCGGTCGTCGGGCAAGCCTGGGCCGGGGTGCTGATGCCCTCGGTCGACCGTGTCGGCCGCTACTTTCCGCTCACGCTCGTCAAGCCGATGGCCGCCGGACCGGCGTCGGCGCAGCAGATGGAACTGCTCTGGCACTGGCTGGCGCGGCTGGACGATCTGGCGCACGACGCCTTGTTCGACGACTGGACCCTGGATCGGCTGGAAGACGAACTGGCGCGCCTGGGAGGACCGGAATGGGGTCCTCTTCCGGATGCCACCCTGCGCATGCCCGTCGGACCTGGCGATTGGTCCGAGCAGGCCGATGGTCGTGACGCTGCCGCGAGCATCGGCGTTCAGGCCCAACGGGCCTGGGCCGCGAGTGCCCAGGGACTCGCCTGGTGGCATGCGCGGCCGGACGAAGGAGCGCCTCGCCTGATCGTGTCACGTGGTCTTCCGCGACCCGAGGTCCTGGCCACCCTGTTCGGGGGGGCGGCATCGGCAGGCGAGGGTGCGCCTGGGGGCATCGGTGGGGCCGGGCAGTCCACAATGGGCGCTGGCCCGGGCCGATAGCCGCCGAACGCCCACCACCATGACGCCCGTCCCGCCAGAGCTGCCCGACGCCCCCGAGAATCGCGACCCCGGCGACCCCGACCGCACCGTCATCCGGCCGACCGGGATGCCCGGAATGGGGCCGCGCACGGCTCCTGGCGGGAGCACCGTTTCAGGGCCGCGTGCCGCCGTCGGCGGAAGCACCGTGATGGGCCCGGGTACGGCGTTTCCGACCCGCACGTCGTTGCCGGTCGGCAATGACATGCGCACGCAGATGCAGGCGCGCACGCCGGAGATGCAGCGCACCCAGATGGCCGGCCCGCCACCGGCCCCCGCCGCCCGCTCCAGCCGACGACATGGGCAGCGGTCTTCCCATCGGTACCCGACTCGGCGAATTCGAGATCACCTCGATGGTCGGCGAGGGCGGCTTCGGCATCGTCTACCTGGCGCACGATCATTCCCTTGGCCGCCGGGTCGCGCTGAAGGAGTACATGCCGTCAGCGCTGGCGGCGCGAACCGTGCAGAGCCAGGTCGCGGTGAAGTCGCCGCGCCACGCCGAGACCTTCCAGGCGGGCCTGAAGAGCTTCATCAACGAAGCCCGTCTGCTGGCGCAGTTCGATCACGCCTCGCTCGTCAAGGTCTACCGCTTCTGGGAGGGCAACGGCACCGCGTACATGGTGATGCCGTTCTACGAGGGCAAGAACCTGCGCGACACGCTGCGCTCGCTCGGCCGTGTGCCCGACGAAGCCTGGCTGCTCGGGCTTCTCGCCCCGTTGACCGAGGCATTGGCGGTGATCCACGCCGAGCAGTGTTTCCATCGAGACATTGCGCCGGACAACGTGATGATGCTGGCGGGCAGCGGCCGGCCACTTCTGCTGGACTTTGGTGCCGCGCGGCGCGTCATTGGCGACATGACGCAGGCCCTGACGGTGATCCTGAAGCCCGGTTATGCGCCTGTCGAGCAGTACGCCGAGATCCCGGGCATGAAGCAAGGCGCCTGGACCGACCTCTACGCGTTGGCCGCGGTGGTGTACTTCGCGATCGTCGGCAAGACGCCGCCGCCGTCGGTCGGGCGCATGCTCAATGACACCTTCGTGCCTCTGGCCCAGTCGGCAGCCGGTCGCTACAGCGACCGCTTCCTTCGTGCCATCGACCGTGCGTTGACCGTACGGCCGGAACTTCGCACGCAGAGTGTCCAGGAACTCCGGCTTGACCTGGGTCTGGACGAAGCCGACATCGGCTTCGATGAACCCGGCAGCTCCCCGGCGGCTTCGCGCGTCTTGCCCAGCGGGCCGACGACACGCATCCCGACCGCGATGCCGGGCGACGACCGCACCCCGGGCGCCCGCACCGCGATGCCCGCCAGCACCCGCAGCGCGATGCCGCAGACCCTGGCCGGCCCGGGAGCGGCCGGCGCCACCATCGCCTGGCCCTCGACCCAGGTCCCAACGCCAGCGGCGGCCCCGATCCCGCGCACCGGTTTCGTACGGACGCCGGGGACGGACACTGCCCCGGTGGCGCCAGTGGTGGCGAACGCAGCGCCGGCTGTGGCCGCACCGCCACGCAAGAGTCCACTGCTGTGGATCGGCATTGCGGCGGCGGCGGCCGTCCTGCTGGCCGTCGGCGTGTTTGTCTTCACCGGCAAACAGCCTGACGCACCGGTGGCCGACTCGGCGCTGGCCTCTGCGCCGCCGCCGGCTCCGGCGACGGCCGTCACGCAGTCGCCGACCACGGCCGTGCCCGCGGCCTCGCCCACGGCAACCCCGCCAGCCACAACCGCTGCAGCCACGCCAACGTCCGCGAACCCGGGCGCCAACACGCCCATCTCGGGCCCGGTGGCCGATGCAGGCGTCTTCGACGTCGGTCGTGAGTTCGACCGCATCGTGCAGGCCCAGAGCGCCGGCTTCAATGTCGAGGCCAAGGCCAACAAGACCACGCTGAAGATCGACCAGGACGAGCTCACCTTCACGCTCAAGTCCGAGCGCGAAGGCTTCGTCTATGTCTTCCTCTATGGCGCCGACAAGGTGCTGATGCAGCTCTATCCGAACATCGAGTCGGGTTCGATGAAGATCAAGAAGGGCGAGACGCTGAAGCTGCCCCAGGGGCGCATCTACCTCCAGGTGACCGAGCCCCCTGGGCCAGGTCAGTTGCTTGCCCTCGTTTCGGCGCGCCAGCGCGACCACTCCGAGCTCAAGCCGCGCATGGAAGGTGGCCATCGCTACTTCGCGACCGGCGCCGAGAGTGCGCAGATCGCTGCCCGTCACGCGGGGCCGCTGCCGGTGCTGACGGGACGGGCGCTGTGCCCGGGCAGCGGCAGCTGCGACGACGAGTTCGGCGCCGCCGTGATCAAGGTCAACGTCGTGCGCTGATGCCGGACCTGCGCTGGCCGAAACATGAACAAGGCCTTCACACGCGAGCCCGAAGGCGACGCAGGCGATGACGATGACGACGGCGCACCCGGCTTGCCACCGCTGCCGCCCGGGACCCGGAACTACATCACGCCGGCGGGCTATCGCGCGCTGCGCGAGGAGCTGATGGCGCTGTTGGACACCGAGCGGCCCAAGATGGTCGAGGTCGTGTCATGGGCCGCATCCAATGGTGATCGCAGCGAAAACGGCGACTATCTCTACGGAAAGAAGCGCCTGCGCGAGATCGACCGACGAATTCGCTTCCTGACCCGCCGACTGGATATCGCCGAGGTCGCCGACCCGAGCCTGCACCATGGAAGCGACCAGGTCTTCTTCGGTGCGACGGTGACGGTCGCGCGCGCCGACGGCCGCGAGCAGACGTTGACGATCAAGGGTGTCGACGAGTCCGACAGCCTGCAAGGCGAAGTCAGTTGGGTGGCGCCGATCGCGCGGGCGTTGCTCAAGTCCCGCCAGGGCGACGAGGTCGTCGTCGCCACGCCGGCGGGCCCGGAGCGCCTGGAGGTGCTGGCGGTCACCTACCCCACACCCGGGCCATGAGGCCTGGCAGGGGCGCCGGCGAACCGCATAGAATGAGCGTTGGGTCGACAGATGGCGTGTGCCGAGTACACGCGCCCGCCCGGTTGCGACGCAGCCGGAAGCCGCAGGGAGTTTCGTCCGAACAGGCGCACTTCCATGCCAAGACCAGATACCTCCTTGAAGTTTCGCGACGTCGTCACGCCTGCTGGCGAGTCCTTTGTCGTCCCACAGGGCATCCAGCGCATCGACACCCGCTCCACCCATGGTTGGCAGGTCCGCTATCAGGGGACAAAGATGTTCTCCGACGGCGAGATCGGCGCGCGCAAGGCGCTCCTGAAGGCAACTGAAGACCTTGCAGAGCGGATCGCGACGATGCCGGCGCCGGTGTCATTGCAACGACAACCAAGCGCCAACAAGACGTCGGATCTGCCGGCTGGCGTCAGCGGCCCGATCCTGCGCACCCGGCGCAGCGGCAATTCGCGTTCCGCGAGCTTTTCGGTCCTGCTGCCGGTCTACGGCAAGCCGTCGATCATCCGCTCGATCTACATCGGCAGCGAGTCCACCTACAGCGAGCGCTACCAGGGTGCGCTCGAGCGTGCCGTGGAACTGCGCGCAGACGCCGAGATGGCCTACGCGCTGGCCGCGACCCTGGCCCGGCGCAAGGCCGCTCGAGGCCTGAAGGCGGCGGTGCGGCGCAGCAACGCCGCCTGAGTCGCTCGCTACGAGCGCCTGACCCTGCAGGGTCAGGCCGGTGGGTGGGCGCTGGCACTGCGTCGGTAGCGCTGAATGCCCTTGACCGCCGGGATCCGCCGGAGCATGCGCATCGCTTCGGCAAGGTGTACGCGGTCGCGCACGCTGACCAGCAACCGAAGCTCAACGGTCTCGTCCCGGGCCTCGGGATCCATGTCCAGGTGCGTGATGTCGGCTTCGGTGCTGCTGATGGCCGCGGCGACCTGTGCAAGCACGCCCTTGCCGTTGCCGACCGTGACATTGAGCGAGGTCTCGAACGGCCGTGTCGGCTCTTCGGACCATTCGACCTGCATCCAGCGCTCGCTGTCGCGTTCGAACAGCCGCTTGCCGTTCGGGCAATCGGCGGTGTGGACCAGAAGACCCTCGCCGCGGCCGAGGTAGCCGACGATGGGGTCGCCCGGGATCGGCCGGCAGCACGGCGCAAACTGGATCGAGGCACCTTCACTGCCGTCGATGAAGGCCACGCCCTGGACCGCTCCGCTTTCGTCCGCGCCGGCATATCGACCGAGCGTGAGGGCCACGGCATCCGGCCGGATGCCGCGCTCGGCCATCATCTGAGCCAGACGCTTGGCCACGATCCCGGCGATCTTGCGCCCCAGGCCGATGTCCCCCATCAGTTCGCCGCGGTTGCGCACGCCACTCCAGCGCGCCAGTTGCTGCCACAGTGCCGCCGCGGGCACGTCGCCCGGGTCGACCGAGGGGGGTTGCAGGCCTTCGGCGCGCAGCGCCTGGGTCAGCAGCTTGTCGCCAAGGGCACGGGCCTCGTCGCTTTCGAGGTTCTTCAGGTAATGGCGGATCTTCGAGCGCGCGCGGCCGGTGCGAACGCTGCCCAGCCAGGCGGGGTTCGGTCGCGCACCGGGGGCGGTGATGACCTCGACCATGTCGCCGCTCTTCAGTTCGGTTCGCAGCGCGACCGGCTCGCCGTTCACCTTGGCCGCCACCGTGTGGTCGCCGACATCGGAGTGGATCGCGTAAGCGAAGTCCACCACCGTGGCGCCACGTGGCAGCGCGAGGATCTTGCTGCGCGGCGTGAAGACATAGACCGCCTCGGGGTGGAGATCGATCTTGACGTGTTCGAGGAACTCGGCCGCGTCCCGGGTCTCGTCCTGGATGTCGATCAGGCTTTGCAGCCACATGGCCGACATGCGCTGGGCCTCGGAGGCACTGTTGCCTTCACCCTTTCCGCCGACCTTGTAGAGCCAATGTGCCGCGATGCCCTTCTCGGCCACCGCGTGCATGGTCTCGGTCCTGATCTGGAACTCCACGGCGGTACCCAGCGGGCTGACCAGGGTCGTGTGGAGGCTCTGGTAGCCGTTTGCCTTGGGAATCGCGATGTAGTCCTTGAATCGCCCCGGAACCGGCTTGAACGTGGTGTGCAGGACACCCAGCGCGAGGTAACACTGGGTCGGTTCGTTTCCCGGTACCAGGACGCGGAATCCGAACAGGTCGCTGACAGTCCCGAAACCGCTGCGGCGCTCCCGCATCTTGCGATAGATGGAGTAGGGCGTCTTCTCGCGGCCACTGATCTGGACCTTCAGCTTCAAGCCTGCAAACGCCTGGGCAACCTCCTTCTGTACCCGGTCGACGATGTCGCGCCGGTGCCCGCGGGCCTTCAGCACCGCCTTGGTCAACGCGGCATGGCGCCAGGGGTGAAGGTAGCGGAAGCACAGTTCCTGGAGTTCGCGATAGGTCTGGTTCAGGCCCAGCCGGTGGGCGATCGGGGCGTAGATGTCCAGCGTCTCACGCGCGATGCGCCGGCTCTTGCCCGCCGCCATCGCCTGCATCGTGCGCATGTTGTGCAACCGGTCGGCCAGCTTGACGAGGATGACGCGGACGTCGCGTGCCATCGCCAGAAGCATTTTCCGGAAGCTCTCGGCCTGGCCCTCCTCGCGAGTGCTGAACTGGAGCTTGTCGAGCTTGGTCAAGCCATCGACGAGGTCAGCCGTCGGGGCGCCGAACTTCTGGATGAGTTCAGGCTTGGTGACCCCTTGATCCTCGATCGTGTCGTGCAGCAATGCCGCCATCACGGCCTGGACGTCCAGTCGCCACTCGGCGACCAGGGCGGCGACGGCGATCGGGTGGGTGATGTAGGGCTGGCCAGTCGCCCGCAACTGGCCCAGATGAGCCTCGTCAGCGAACTTGTAGGCCTCGCGGACCAGCTTCAACTCGGCTTTGGACAGGTAGTTCAGCCGCTCGGCCAGGCCGTTGAAGGTCGAGACCTCGTCGGCGGCCGATGGCGCGTCCACGGCCGGAGGCGCTGCCGAGCGCATCAGGGCGGCGGGCAGCAGTTCGGCGGCGAAGGCAGGCAGTCGCATGACGACAAGCTTAGCCCGAACGTGTGCCGGGCTGCCCGCGGGCAACAAAAAGGGCACCACGAGGGTGCCCGAATCGGGGGACGGAAAGGCCGGTCAGATGGGCACGCGGCGCAGCATCTCGATGCCGACTTCGCCGGCGGCGATCTCGCGCAGCGCGGTCACGCCGGGCTTGTTCTTGGTTTCGACCTTGGGCGCGTGGCCCTGGCTCAGCATGCGGGCGCGATACGTCGCGGCAAGCACCAACTGAAAGCGGTTCGGGATGCGGGCAAGGCAGTCTTCGACGGTGATGCGGGCCATGGCGGGTGAGGGTCTCAGGGTTCGGTGGCGGCGGGATCCGGGGGGATCAGGCCGAGTGCTGCAAACACGGCAGAGCGGTTGCGCACCTGGGCGGCATAACGAAGCCGCTGCGAGTGAACGACGGCCTTGAGGTCGAACAGAGCCGTCTCGAACAAGCTGTTGATGATAACAAAGTCGAAGTGTCGGGCCTGCGCGACTTCGAGGCGGGCATTTTCGAGGCGGCGGGCAATGACCTCGGGACGATCCTCGCCCCGGCGCTTGAGGCGCTGCTCGAGCTCGTGCCAGCTCGGCGGCAGGATGAAGATCAGCACCGCGTGCGCAAACAGCCGCTTGATCTGCAGCGCACCCTGCCAGTCGATCTCGAGCACCACGTCCTCGCCGCGCGCCAGCCGGGCCTCGATGGCCGGACGCGACGTGCCGTAGAGGTTGCCATGCACCTCGGCCCACTCGACAAACTCGTCACGCCCGATCATGGCGCGGAACTCGGGCTCGTCGACGAAGCAGTACTCACGGCCCTCGACCTCCTGCCCCCGCGGCGACCGCGTGGTGTGCGAGACCGACACCGCCAGGTGCGAGTCGAGTTCGAGCAACGCCTTCACGAGGCTGGATTTGCCGGCCCCGCTGGGGGCGGCGACGCAGAACAGATTGCCGGGGCTCGTCATCGCGTGGGCAGTCTAGCAGCGGGGTGCGCCGCCTCGGCAGCACCCACAGCGGGCACCGCGGCTCAAGAACGGCCCCGTGCCAGCCGCCACACCATCGTGGCCAGGGCCAGCACGCCCAGGATCAGCACGGTCCACAGCAGCCAGGGGCGCAGGCTCGCCGTTTGAGCGTCGCGATGGGCCTGAGCGGCGGCTTCGGGCACTTCCGCGAAGGTGGCGACGCGGGCCAGGCCAAGACGGGGCCTCTCGCTGACCAGGTCGGGCACGACGGTAGACAGTGGAAGCGCGCCCGGCGTCGCCTGGGCCGAGCCGACCAGCAGCACCAAAGGCTCGCGGCCCTGGCGCGCGAACACGAGGCTGGCGAGTTCGGCCTCGACGCGCAGTCGAGCCGTCGCCGGCACGCTGACGCGGGCGTCTGCCAGCAGGCGGATCTGGCGCAGCCGCTGGCCGCCGAGGTCCAGCGGCGGGGGCCGGGAAACGTCACCGGCGCGCTCGAAGCGATAGAACACCGTGCTGGCGACAGTGCGCCAGGGATCGCCTTCGCGCTCGCGGCCCTGGACCTGTACTGGCAGGATGCCCGCTGCCGGCAGCAGGAGGTCGACCCGGCGCAGCGCCAGCGCGGCACCGATGTCAAACCGCAGTTCGCGTTCGGTGGCGTTCGTGGGATCGAGCTCGATCACGGTCGGCGGGTCCGTTGGCTGCGCGAGGACCTGGGGTGTCGCGGCGCGAGCGCCGTTCAGGGTGGGGAACGGCCCGCTGCCGATCCACTCCAGCCGAAGGTAGCGCTCGACCTGGCTCGGCAATGCGATGTCGGGTTGCGCCAGGGTTGCGGATCCAGCCGGGGCCAGCGCCATGACCTGACCGCTGCCGGCGCTGCGCCAGGTCTTCAGGTCGGGGCTGGTCTGCAAGGCAAAGCCGGCACTGAATTCCGCCGGGCCGGTCCAGCGCAGCTGCAGCGTCTGTGGTCCTGGCCCTGTTGGCTGGCCGAGATCGAAGATCCAGCCGGGGCTGGGGGCCGCGGTGCCGGCAGTCGACGGCAAGGCGAACATCGTGGTCTCGGCCCACTTCAGGGTTTCGACGCCGTTGCGGGCAGCCGCGGTCGGCAACAGGGCAAACGGGACCCGTCGGCCGTCGGCGTCGACGATGCGCAGGTCGCCGAACTCCGCTTGCTCGCTGCGGGCGTGGGCCGACAGGGGCAGCGGCAAGCGCACCAGCGCCGCGGGCTGCTCGATCTGGATCTCGGCCCGGTGGCGAAAGGTCGCGGACTGGGCCGGGTCGTGCGGGGTCGCAGCCGAAGGGGCCGGGCCGAGAACGGTCGCCAGCACGGTTGCGATGCGCAGCAGGGTCTCAGGCCTTGGCATCGGGTGACTCCTGTTTGCCGGGCAGCGGGGCGACAAAGCCGATCACCAGCATCAGCACGCCCGCGCCGATGAACGACACGATGCGCGTGACGGTGCCGCTGGCCGACAGATCGACGAGCAGCAGCTTCAAGGTCACGACCGCCAGCAGCGCCGCACCGACCATCCACGGCGCGCGTTGGCGGCGCCGAGCCGAGGCCCACATCAGGACCAGTGCCGTGCCACTCCACAGCAGGGTCAGGCCGGTCTGGACCGGCAGCGATGCGGTCCAGGCCGAGACCCTGAACGGCACGTCGGCCAGGTGGTGGAAGGCGTGCACCAGCATGGCGTTCAGCCAGACGAATCCGCAGCCGCCGATGACCGCCGGCACCCAGGACGGCAGCGGCGCCGCGGCCGACCCGTCGCCGGCCGAGCGCGCGAGCAGGCCATGTCCGGCGCCGCTGCGGCACCACTGCAGGACCGCCAGCAGCGCCAGTGCAATGCCGATGTCCAGCGGGTTCAGCAGCGGCAAGTAGGGTAGCGGCGACGCGTCCCCGCGCGACACCCCACAGGCGAGCAGCACCCAGCCGAGCAGCGATGCGGCGATCACGGCGCCCGCTGCCTGCGACCATGCCAGAGGCCGCTCGCGCACCGGCCACGGCGAGCGCTCGCTGGCCCGCGGCAAAGCGACCAGCAGCAGTGCCGGCGCCGCCATCCAGCCCAGCCAGGGCCAGGCGGATCCGGCGTCGCCACCGGCGCGCAGCACGCCGCGACCCAGCAGCGCAGCCAACAGGGCCAGCACCAGCGCCAGGCCCGCATGGGCCAGGTGGCGGCCACGGTCCGGCCACAACGGGGAAGCCAGCTTCAATGTGGCGACCAGCGCCGACACGGCCAAGGGCCAGGCCAGCGCACCGCCGTGCTGGAAAGGGTGCTCGAACTCCACGGCACTGGCGAGCCCCGCCAGCAGCAGCCCAGGCGCCAGGGCCAGCGCCGGCAGTGCGGCTGTGGACCAGCCCAGGCGCCGCGCCAGCGCCGCGAGGCCGATGGCCACGACACTGCCCACACCCACGTAGGCCGCGAGCCACTGCTCACCGGGCACGAGCGCGCGCACGTGCAGCACGGTCGCCATCAGCAGGGCCAGAAGGGCCCAGGCCAGCAGTAGTGGCTCGGCCCAGCGTTCGCCGGGCAGGACGGTCGCGGCGTCATGCCAGCGCTTTGAGACCCAGGCGGCCAGCAAGCCGCCGCCCGTCACCATGGCGGCGGCGATCAGACTCGGATTGAGCCAGGCTGCGGGTGGGCCGAACCGCTCCACCGAAACGGCCAGCAGACCCCCGGCGATCACCAGCAGCCCGTAACCCAGGCCACGCGCCAGCCGGCGCTGCTGGCGCCAGCCCAGCCACAGCAGGCCTGCGCCTTCCAGGGCCCAGGCGCCTGCCGTGGCGCGGCTGTCGAGCGCGAGCGGAATGACCAGTGTCAGAAGCACCGTGCCGACGGCCAGGCAGCCCTCGAAGGCCAGCGTCAGACGAGGCCGGCCGCGCAGCGCTGTGGCCAGTGCGATGTAGAACGCCGCTGCGACCGCTGCCGAGATCGCCGGCCCGTAGGCCGTGTCGCGAACCAGTCCGTACTGCAAGCCGAAGGCCAAGGTCGGCAGTCCGAAGAGCAACGACCCGTTGAGCCATCGCTCGCCGGTCGCCGCCGGAGGGTCGGCCGGGTCCTGGGCCTCCAAGCGCCGTGCCGGCGCCAGCAGGATGGCCACGAACACGAGCACGAAGGCGATCAGGAAGCCCTGCGCCGAGAGGTAGTGCTCCGGCCGGTAGGCCAGCACTCCCCAGACCGTGCCGACGCCGAAGACGAAGATGAAGCCGATCAGGTTCAGCAGCTTCCAGGTGCGAAACCAGGCCACCGCCGCGATGCCCAAGGTCAGCAGCAGGTAGTAGCCGAACAAGCCGACATGGTTGCCGCTGCCGGTGGATACCAGCAGCGGTGTCGCGTATCCGCCCAGGGCACCGACCACGGCCAGCGCCCGTGAGTCCTGGAGCACCGCCAACGCTGCCGACAACAGCGCCACCACGGCCATCAGCGCAAAGGCCGTGCCGGCACCGAGCAGTCCGTAGGTCTTGAAGGCGACAAAGAGCACGAGGTACAGCACCGCGATGCCGCCTCCCTGCAGCACCTGCGCGTATCCGGCACGACGCTCGCGCAGCCGCCAGCCCACCGCCAGCAGGCCCAGCGCGACGGCGGCGATGGCCGCGAGCCTGAGTTCGATCGGCGCATCGAACTGCTCGCTGGCATAACGCGCCAGGAACGCCAAGCCCAGGAAGAGCAGCGCCACGCCCAGCTTGACCACGGTGTTGCCACCGAAGGCCCAGTCTCGCAGGCGGTCCAGCCAGGCCGGCGGTCGCTTGGCGAAGGCCTGGACGTCAGGGACCGTGTCAGCCGGCAGCGGCGCAGGCGGGTCGGATGCCGTGGCGGCGGTCTCGGCGGTTGGAGGGGCCGGCGCGACGACGGGCGGGCTGTGGGGTGCGGCGACCGCTTCAGTCGCAGGCGGATTGACGCTGGTGGCGGCCTTCGCGGGGGATGCCGAATCGAGCCGTTGGCGCAGCGCTTCGATCTCGCGCCGTTGCTGGATCGAGCGCGCCAGCAGCCAGCCGACCCCGGCGCCGATCAAGGCGCCGGAAAACTCGTTGGCAACGGCCCCAAGGATGAGGCCCAGGATGGCAAGGATCACGGGCATGCGGCCCCGGGACCTTAACCGATGCGCGTCGTCGTGCCAGCCGCCTCAGGCGCTCAGAGCACGCGCCCGAACCAGGCCACCGACAGGCCGGCCGCGACCAGCGTCAGCAGCGCCGCGAAACCGGCAAACAGGCCGCTGATCTCGGTCTCCTTGCGCTCGACGACCATCCGGCTGGACAGGTTCTCGTAGACCTTCTTCAGGTCTTCGGCGGTGCCCGCGTAGTAGTACTCCCCGTGAGTCAGCACCGAGATGTTCTTCAGCATCTCCTCGTCGAGTCGCACGCGCATGCTCCAGCCTTCGAAGCCGATGACCTCGCCTTGGGTCGTGCCGATGCCGACGGTGTAGACGCGGATGCCGCGCTCGGCGGCCATCTTCGCGGCTTCTAGCGGGTCGGGCCCGGTCGTGCGCTGGCCGTCGGTGAGCATGATCACCGCGGCCGAGCTGTAGGAGCCGGGCTCGACGGGCGTGAACGCGGGCTTGTTCTCGCCGCTGGTGCCGATCGGCCTGCTGTCCCGCCCCGGAGTGCCACCCGGGAAGCTGCGCTGGCCGGTGATGTGCTGGATCTCGATGCCGTGGCTCGGGAACAGAGTCGCCAGCGACAGGATGATGCCGCTGCCGGTGGCGGTGCCGCGCTGGAGCTGGAAGCGGTCGATCGCCGCCAGTACATCGTCACGGCTCTGGGTCGGGGCCTGCACGACGGCGGCGGTACCGGCAAAGCTGACGACGCCCACGCGGACCTCCCGCGGGAGGTTGTTGACGAAGGCCTTGGCGGCCTCCTGGCTGGCGACCAGGCGGTTGGGCTTGACGTCTTCGGCGCGCATGCTGCCGGACACGTCCATCGCGAGGATGATCGTGCGTTCGGCCAGTGGCAGCGTGATGATGGCCGTTGGCCTGGCCATCGCGACCAGACCCAGCGCCAGCGCCAGAAGCAGCAACGCCGGCGGCACGTGGCGACGCCAGCCAGGGCCGGCCCCGACCGCGAGCTTGGCAACCGCGACGCTGGCCAGGCGCACGCTGTTGCGTCGCTTGCGCTTGAGCAACCACAGGTACAGCAGCGCCACCAGAGGCAGCAGCAGCAGCGACCACAACAGTGTCGGCCACAGAAAGCTCATGCGGCAGTCCTCGCGAGCGATGAAGTCCCGGCCGCCATCGGCGCGGCGCGGCGGAGTTGGGCGGGGCCACGGGGCAGGGCCTTGCGCCGGGCACGCTGGCGGCGCATGTCGGCCATGCGCAGCAGGGTGTCGAGCAGGTCGTCGTCGGTCGCAAGCTCCAGAACGTCGGCGCCGCTGTCGGCCAGCGCGGCCATCGTGGCCTCGTCGTGCTTCTGGGCCAGGTCGGCGTAGCGTTCGCGGAACGCCGGATCCGAGGCGTCGACAAAGAGTTGCTCGCCGGTTTCGGCGTCTTGCAGCGTCACCAGTCCGACGTCCGGCAGCGCGAGCTCCATCGGATCGATCAGGCGCACGGCGACCAGCTCGTGACGCCGGGCCAGGCGCGCCAGACCTTCGGCCCAGCCCGGGCGGCTGATGAAGTCCGACACCACAAACACCAGTGAGCGGCGCCGGATCACGCCGTCGGCAGCCTTCAGCAGCGTGGCGAGGTCGGTGCCGTCGACCTGGCTTTGGCGCTTGACCGCGGTGCCCGCGGACGACGCGCCGCGCTTCGGTGCGGCGAGCATGCGCTGGATCAGCGTCAGCACATGGCGCCTGCTGGTACCCGGAGGCAGAACGCCGTCGACACCCTGGCCGTAGACCACCGCGCCGACGCGGTTGCCGTGGCGCGTGAAGACCCGGGCCATGGTCGCGACGAAACCGGCGCTGACCGCGAGCTTGGTCGTTTCAGCGGACCCGAAGTCGACGCTGCCGGACACGTCCAGCAGGAACCACACCGTCAGGTCGCGGTCCTCGGTGTACTGGCGCACGTACGGCTGCTGCAGGCGTGCAGTGACGTTCCAGTCGATGTGGCGCACGTCGTCGTGGTGCTGGTATTCGCGCAGATCGGCCAGGTCGACCCCGCCACCGCGCCACAGCGTGCGGTAGTCGCCCTGCAGCACGCCGTCGAGCCGGCGCAGCACGTTCCACTCCAGCCGCCGCAGCAGCCTTTCGGACGAGGTCAGCGGAGCGGCCATCAGGCCACGGCCTTGGGGGCCGCGTGCTCCAGCGGCTTGTCGGGCATCGGGATCTTCTTGAGCACCGCGGCCACGATGGCTTCGGCGTCGATGCCCTCGGCCAGCGCCTCGTAGCTGAGCACGATGCGGTGGCGCAGCGTGTCGGGGACCAGGTCGGTCATGTCTTCGGGCAGCACGTAGCGGCGGCCGCGCAGCATCGCCAGCGCACGGGCGCCTTCGATCATGCCGATGGTGGCGCGAGGACTGGCGCCGTAAGTGATGAACCGTGCCAGATCGGGCAGTCCGTGCTTTTCGGGCCGGCGCGTCGCGCCGACCAGCTTGACGGCGTACTGCATCAGGGCCGGGTCGCAGAAGACCTCGCGGCACTGGCGCTGCAGCGCGGCCAGCTGGTAGGTGTCGGCCACCGCGTTCACTTCGACCGGCGCGCCGGTCACGCGCTCGGCGATGACGAACTCTTCCTCTTCGGTCGGGTAGTCGACCAGCACCTTCATCATGAAGCGGTCGACCTGTGCCTCGGGCAGCGGGTAGGTGCCTTCGGTCTCGATCGGGTTCTGCGTCGCCATCACGACAAAGGGGTCGGGCACGCGGTGCGCCTCGCCGGCGATGGTGACCTGGCGCTCCTGCATCACCTCGAGCAGCGCGCTCTGCACCTTGGCCGGTGCGCGGTTGATCTCGTCGGCCAGCAGCAGGTTGGCGAACACCGGCCCGAGGGAGGTGCCGAACTCGCCGGTCTTCTGGTTGTAGATGCGCGTGCCCACCAGGTCGGCCGGCACCAGGTCGGGCGTGAACTGGATGCGCTTGAAGCTCCCGCGGACGGTGCGCGCGAGGGTCTTGACGGTGAGGGTCTTGGCCAGGCCCGGCACGCCTTCGACCAGCAGGTGGCCCTGGGCCAGCATCGCGACCAACACCCGTTCGAGGAAGCGGTCCTGGCCGACGACGACGCGCTTGACCTCGTAGAGGATGCGCTCCATCAGGGTCGCGGTGGTGTCGGGATCTTGCGGCATGGTGGGGGCGTCTTCAGAAGGGATGCAGGCCGGCCGCGGACGCGGCGTTTTCGATCGGGACGGCAAATCCGATGCCGATGAAGGTGCGGGTTTCGCTGGGGTTCAGGATCGCGGTGACGATGCCGACGACGTGGCCGTCCATGGTCACCAGGGGCCCGCCGCTGCTGACCGAGGGCCCGATGCCAAACGGATGGCCGACCGCGATGACCTTGTCGCCGGGCTGCAGGTCGCCGGTGGAACGCATGGTCGCGGCCTCGAGGTCGTCGGGCAGGCTGCTGGCCTTGAGCACGGCGAGGTCGTTCTCGGGCTGCGCGCCGACGAGCTGCGCGTCGCTTCGGTGGCCGTTGGCGAAGACCACGACGACCCGCTTGGATCCCCAGACGACGTGCAGGTTGGTCAGGATCGTGCCGTTGTCGACGATCACGACACCGCTGCCCAGGCTGCGTTCGAGCGCGCGCTGCTCGGCGTTGGACTCGCCGGTGTCGGCCTCGTCCATCAGGCCGATCACGCGCACCACGCTGGGCAGGATCGCGGCGTAGGCCTTGGACTCCTCGGACGGCAGCGGCTCCTTCTCGAGCGACTCGCGCACCGCGCGGTCGATGTCGGCCTGGGTGATCCGCTGCCCGGAGCTGCCCGCCAGGCGCTGCCATGCGAGCATCGCCAGCACGGTCATCAACACGGTCAGCCCGACGGCGATCAGGGTCGGATGGCGCCGCATCCAGTCGGAGCCACGGCCGGCCGGAGCCGACGGCGCGGGCGACGCCCGTTCTGGCTCTGGGGTGGCGGCGGGTTGCCCCGATACGGGGGCGGGCAAGCCGGCCGGCAGTGAGGCGCGACGCGGCGAACGGCTGTACAGCGGGGCCTTGGACATGGGCGGACAGGACCTGCAGATCGACTGGGGCCGACAGTAGCACGAGCCTGCACCGCACGCGTGCCGAGTGGACTCGTTGGGCGATCATTGCCGCTGCGCCATGAGTACCGCCAAGCTTGCCGTCGCACCGTCGCACCCTGGGGAGTGGATCGATTCCCACTGCCACCTCGATGCACCGGAGTTCGATCCCGACTGCGACGCCGTCGTCTCGCGGGCACGGGCCGCCGGTGTCGGGACGCTGGTGATGCCGGGCGTGCATGTGCGGCACTTCGAGGACCTGCGGCGGCTCGCCCACAGGCACGGCCTGCCGTATGCGATCGGCATCCACCCGCTCTGGGTGCGGCACTCGGCCGACGACGACCTGGCGTTGCTGCGGGCGACCGTCGTGCGCTGGCACGACGATCCGCTGCTGGTGGCCGTGGGCGAGATCGGCCTGGACCACTTTGTCCCCAGCCCGGACCCGGCGCGCGAACAGCGCTTCTACGTCGAGCAGCTGAAGATCGCCCGCGACGCCGGCCTACCCGTGATCCTGCATGTGCGTCGTTCGGCCGATGCCTTGCTGGCCGGGCTGAGGCGGGTGCCGGTGGCCGGTGGCATCGCGCATGCCTTCAATGGCAGCGAGCAGCAGGCCGGTCGCTTTGTCGATCGCGGGTTCAGGCTTGGATTTGGCGGCGCATTGACGTTCGACACGGCCTTGCACTTGCGCCGGCTGGCACGCAGCCTGCCCGCCGAGGCGTTGGTGCTCGAGACCGATGCCCCGGACATCCCGCCGCACTGGATCTACCGCAAGGCGGCCGACCGTGCGGCCGGGGCCGCGCAGGGCCGCAACGAACCCGCCGAGCTGCCGCGCATTGCGGCCGTGCTGGCCGAACTGCGTGGCTGGACGACGGCCCGGACCGCGCAGGTCGCCACTGCCAACACCCTGGCCGCGCTGCCACGCCTGGCTGCCGCGGTGCGGGGCACCTCGTGAAGGGGACGCCGGAACGGCCGACCCTGGCGGGCCTGCCGCCCGTGGTCGCGCGCAGCACCCGGCTGGTGGTGCTGGGCAGCTTTCCTGGCGTGGCGTCGCTGGCGGCCGGGCAGTACTACGCCCACCCGCGCAACCAGTTCTGGCCATTGCTCGCGGCGCTGACCGGCGAGGCGATGGCCGCGATGACCTATCCGGAACGCCTCGCCGCGCTGCGCCGCCAGGGCATTGGCCTGTGGGATGTGTACGCCCATTGCCGACGCGAAGGCAGCCTCGACTCGGCGATCGAAGACGCCGTGCCCAACGACCTGACCTCGCTGCGCCGCCGGGCGCCGGGCCTGCGCGCGATCGCGCACAACGGCGGCGAGTCCGCACGCGCCATGCGCGTCACCGCGGCTTTGGGCCTGCCGGTGTTCCGGCTGCCATCGTCGAGCCCTGCCAATGCGAGCTGGAGCTTCGATCGCAAGCTGGAGGCCTGGCAGGAAGCGTTCGTGGCTGCGGGGGTGTTGCGGCGCTGAACGCGAGCGGGGTCGACGGGGGCAGGGGAGCCAGGACGGGGCCCAACAGCGCAGTTTGCACGCCGGAGCGCTCAAGTCGCCTGCTGCGACACCGACATTCCCGTGATGCCGACTGCCGATACGAGCCCCCGTTCCCGCATGGCGGGGGGTGCCTACTGGGCGATGATGAAACGCATCGTCATCGTCGCCGGCCTCATCGACGCGGCATGGATCCCGATGTACGCCGTGATCGGTGCGCCGTTCCTGGCTGCGCTGAGCGGGGTCAGCGTCTTGGCGTATGCCGCGGCCTACTGGCTCATCGGACAGCGTCGGAACAAGGCCGCGGCGGTGCTGGTCTGGGCCGAGGTGATGCTGCATGCGGCGCTCGGTTCGCTGCTGATCGGCTGGGACAGCGGCTTCCATTACTTCCTGCTGATCTTCATTCCGGCACTCGTGGTCGGCAGCTCGCGGCGGTGGGCCGTGCCGTTGGTGGGTCTGCTGCTGACTTTCTACCTGGGTTTGTACGCGGCCTGCCAGGCGCTGGGCCCGCTGAGCCCGCTGCAGCCATGGGCGCTGCAGTTGGCCTATGGCGTGAATGTCCTGCTGGTCTTCGGCATGTTCTACGCCATGGCCGCCTTCTACCGGGCAACCGTCATCCAGGCTGAACGCCGCTTGCTGGCTGCTGCCACCACCGATCCGCTGACCGGGTTGGCCAACCGGGCCGCGTTTCACCAGCGCGCGCAGAGCGAGTTGGCCCAGGGCCGGCGCCGCGGCGAACCGGTGTCGCTGATGCTGGCCGACGTGGACTTCTTCAAGCGCATCAACGACGAGTTGGGCCACGAGGCAGGCGACCTGGTTCTGGTGAGCCTGGCGGATCTCATGCGCCAGACCCTGCGCGAGGTCGATGTGCTGGCGCGCTGGGGCGGCGAGGAGTTTCTGGTGTTGCTGCCAAGCGCCGATGTTTCCAAAGCGACGGCTGTGGCTGAACGGCTGCGCCAGGCCGTGGCCGACGCGCGCATCGACATCGGTGCGCGCACGGTGCAGGTGACCATGTCCTTCGGCGTTGCGCAGGTGCAGGAGCACCACGACCTGCAGTTGGCCACGCAAAGTGCAGATCAGGCGCTGTACGGCAGCAAGCGCGATGGCCGCAACCGCGTGAGCTGCGCCTCGCCCACAGCGGGCGCGCAGCCCGCCTTGGCCTGACCGCAGACACATCCGCCTTGAGGGCCCGATGCCGGTCGGAGCATGACGCAGGCCCGTCTTGGGTCGCGGCCTCGCAGCCCGGCGCACGCGCACAGCCCTCGGTCCTGGCCCGACAGGCCGAAGCCCGTGGTCGCGGTGCCCTCGCCCGACGGCGGGTTGCGGGTCCGCGACCGGCGGCTCCGGGGCGGCGAGATCGGGCCGCCGATCATCGCGATCAGCCCGAAAGCCGACTCAGCCGCTGTGCGAACCAGCCCACCGCCCGACCCGCCTGCTGGCTTCGCCAGGCCACGCTGAGCCGCGCCGACGGCTTGGGTGCCCGAACCGGCAGGGCAACCAGGCTGCCTTCGGCCAAGGCGGGCGCCGCCCATGGCAACGGCAGGAAACCGACACCGAGCCCGGCCTTCTGCGCGGACAGCTTGCCTTGCAGGGTACTGACGCCCAGGACGTCGGCAGGAGTGCCCATCCCGCTCACGGCGCCCGGGTGCAAGGGCGTGCCACGCGAGCTGTCTGCCACCACGATGGCCCGGTGCGCTCGCAGCGCCGCTGCCGACAGCGGCTGCTTCTCGCGCAGCAGCGGATGCCCGGGCGGGACGGCAAAGACGAACGGCACCTCGACCGCCGGGCGGTGATCGATGTCGGGCGGTGCAACCGCCGGCACGTCGACGAGGGCCACGTCGGCACGCTGCGCAATCAGTGCCTCCCAGACACCTCCCAGCACCTCCTGCTGCAGGTGCACGTGCGTTGGCGCGCCAAGCGCCAGGAATTCGCCCACCACCGGCAGCACCCGCTCGAGCGGCAAGATGTCGTCGACCGCAATCACGACTTCGCGCTCCCAGCCCTGCTCAAGCCCCTGGAGGCGCCTTTCCAGGGCGCCGGCCGCCGCGAGAAGCGTCCGGCCTTCCTCCAGCAACGCACGCCCGGCCGGGGTGAGTACAGCGCGGTGTCCCCCGCGGTCGAACAAGGGGACGCCCAGGCGCGACTCGAGTTTCTGCACGGTGTGCGACACGCTGGACGTGGCGCGATGCAACTCGGCAGCGGCGGCCGCGAAACTGCCGCGCCGGTCGATGCTGTCGAGTGCGGCCAGGGCCTCGAGCGAGATTCGGGACACGGTCAAGCCTGCTGCTTCATCGAACGAGTCGTTCGGAACTTTCCGCTTTCTTCCACACGCCACGGGACCCAGCATACGCCGCCATGACCACACTCGAATCGCCCATCCGGCTGCCCCTCCCTTCGCGCCGCCACTGGCTGCTGTCCGCCACGCTCGGCGGATGCGCAGTCCTCCCCGCCCTGGCCCAGCCCCAGCCGGCGGCGGCGGCCCCGACCCGCCGCGCGGTCGAACTCACGTTCCTGCGGGCCTTGCCGGGCCAGCGTGAACGCCTGGCCCAGTTCATCGTCGCCAACTGGTTCGAGATGGACCGCATCGCCAAGCTGCAGGGCCTGATGGATGACTACCGGCTCCTGGACAGCGGCACCGACGATGACGACTGGCACGCATTGATGGTCGTGACCTACCACGACGAGCGCGGCTATCCGGGCATCGCCGAAGCCTTCGAGCGCATCCGGCGCGCGCACACCACGGTGCGCATCGACGGCAAGGGGCTGCGAGAGCTGGGGTCGATCATCCTTTCGCGCAGGACACTGGAGCTGGCGCCGGGGCGCTGAGAGCCGGCCGCGAGAGTCTGAGCCCGGCGCAAGGTGCAAGCGCGGCTATCGTCCCGCCATGCCGCGCCAGCCCGACAAGACCTTGCCCGACGCCACGCTCAGCGAGCTCGGCGGCATCCGCTACCTGCACCTGGACTCGATCTGGGTGCAGGGCGCGATGAAGATCGCGCGGCCGCAGCAGGTGGTGCTCGAGTACGTGCAGCGCATGCTGGCCGTGTTGCTGTGGCTGCCGCAGCCGCCAGCCGGTCATCCACCCGCAAAGGCTTGGGCCGACGGGCAGGCCGTGCAACTGGGCCTGGGGGCAGGGGCCCTGACGCGCTTCACATCGGTGCAGCTCGCGATGCCAACCACCGTGGTCGAGCTCAACCCGCAGGTCATCGCCGCCAACACGGCCTGGTTCCATCTGCCTGCGGCCTGCACCGTGGTGCGGGGTGACGCGGCCGACTGGCTCGCCCAGGCCGACGCAGGGAGCGTGCGCTTGTTGATGGTGGACCTGTACGACGAGGAGGCGGCGGCGCCGGTGCTCGACTCGGTGGACTTCTACCGCGACTGCCACCGCGTGCTGTGCGCCGATGGCGGTGTGATGGCGGTCAATCTCTTTGGCCGCAATGCCAGCTTTGCCGACAGCCTGTCGCGCCTGGCCGCAGCCTGTGGGCCGGACCAGGTCTGGAGCCTGCGGCCCACGCGCGAGGGCAACACGGTCGTCGTGGCCGGCCGCGGTGTGGTCGTGCCCGGCCGCGACGAGCTGCAGGCGCGGGCCGAAGCCATCGAGTCCCGATTCGGCAAGCTGGGGTTGCCGGCACACAAGTGGCTGCGCATGGTCCGGCCGTATGGCCCGGGTTCGGCCTAGCTCCTGGGTCGCAGAATCGGGGGTTCCGACCAAGCCTGTGGGTCGATGAAGGAGGCTGCCGTGGTCGGGTCTTTCGCTGCTGCTGAGGCGTTTCTGGGCGCCCAGGGACGCCTGCTGGAGCGGCTGCGCTGGGCGGTTGCCTTCCGTGGCGCACCCAACACCCAGGTCGCGGCGCTGCTGCGGGCCTACCAGAACGCCGATGGCGGACTCGGCTACGCGCTGGAGCCTGATCTGCAATGCGCCGCAAGCCAGCCCCTGTTCTGCGAGGTCGGCCTGGAGATCGCGCACGAGCTCGGCTGGCGCGACGACGCCTGGCTGCAGGGGATATGCGACTTCCTCTCCGGCGTGGCCGATGCCGACGGCCTGGTCGGCCCGATCCTGGGCAGCGCGCTGAGCGAGCCGCGCGCGGGCCACTGGACAGAGCCCTGGCCGGCGGGGCTGAACCCGACGGCGTCGATCTGCGGCGGGCTGCATGCGCTGGCGATGTCGCACCCCTGGCTGACCCGCGCCAGCAGCGCCTGCGTGGACCGACTGCTGGCCGAGCCACCGACCGACGCGCATGGCCTGCTGTGCTGCGCCCGGCTGGCCGAACACCTGCCGGATCGGGCACTGGGGGAGCGGCTGCGCGATCGCATCGGCGCGGCACTGCCGGAGGCGTCTTTCTTCAAGGCCCGTGCGGGGGCGGATGGCTATGGCCTGGCGCCTTGGGTGTTCGCGCCCCGGCCGGATGCCTTCATGGCGTCGGTGTTCGGGTCGGCGGTTGTGGCCGACCCCATGGCCAGCCACCTGGCGGCGCTGGCGGCCGGGCAGGGTGCTGACGGGGGTTGGACACCGGCCTGGGAGCCGCCAGGCTCGGCATCGCGCGCCGCCTGGTCGGGGGTGTTGACGCTGCAGGCCGTTCGAACCCTGGTCGCCTACGGCGCAATGCCTGTGGCAGGGTCAGAATGACGCGATGAGCGCCAAGCCTGCACAGACCGCATCTGCCCCTGCCTCCGCCCCCGGGGCCGGACCTGCCCTTCGTGGCCGTCTCGAGTGGCCGCAGCTGCTGAACTGGCTGGTCGACGACGGCTACGTCGCCGCGGCCGATGGCGAGACGGTGCGCAAGCGCCTGGCCGCCGGGGCCAGCAAGCTGCATCCGCTGCTGCGTCTGGGCAGCGCCGGGCTGCTGCGCGACGGCCGTGGCACTGCGCTCGACACCGAGGCGCTGACCGAGTGGCTGGCCGGTCGCTGCCGTCTCGGCCATGTCCGCATCGACCCGCTGAAGGTCGATGTCGGCCGGGTCGCCGAGGTCATGGGCGTGCAGTATGCGCAGGCCCGCGGTTGCCTGCCGATCCAGGTCGGCACGGCCGAGGTCGTGGTCGCGACCAGCGAGCCCTTCGACACCGCCTGGATCCCGGAGATCGAGACCCACCTCAAGAAGACCGTGCGCCTGGTGCTCGCCCACCCGGACGACATCCGCCGCTACACGACCGAGTTCTATGCCCTGGCCCGCAGCGTGCGCAACGCGGCCAAGACCGGCGAGGTCGCCACCGGGGCCAGCTTCGAGCAGCTGGTCGAGCTCGGCCAGGGCAACAAGCAGCTCGACGCCAACGACCAGGGCGTGGTGCAGGTCGTCGACTGGCTCTGGCAGTACGCCTTCGAGCAGCGCGCCAGCGACATCCACCTCGAGCCAAGACGCGAGCTGGGCGTGATCCGGTTCCGCATCGACGGCGTGCTTCACACCGTCTACCAGGTGCCGCTGGCGGTGATGTCGGCGATGGTCGCGCGCATCAAGCTGCTCGGCCGCATGGACGTGGTCGAACGTCGCCGTCCGCTGGACGGCCGCATCAAGACACGTCGTCCCGAAACGCCCGACAAGCCGGGTGGCGAGGTCGAGTTGCGCTTGTCGACGATGCCCACGGCCTTCGGCGAAAAGCTGGTGATGCGGGTCTTCGACCCCGAGGCGGCGGTCAAGAGCCTGGCTGCGCTGGGTTTCGCCGAGCACGAGCGCGAAGCCTGGGAGAAGCTGATCCAGCGCCCGCACGGCATCGTGCTCGTCACCGGCCCCACCGGCAGCGGCAAGACGACGACGCTGTACTCGACGCTCAAGCGCCTGGCCACCGACGAGGTCAATGTCTGCACGATCGAGGACCCGATCGAGATGATCGAGCCGGCCTTCAACCAGACCCAGGTCCAGCCGCAGCTCGACATGGGCTTTGCCGAGGGACTGCGCGCGCTGATGCGGCAGGACCCGGACATCATCATGGTCGGCGAGATCCGCGACCTGGCCACCGCCGAGATGGCGATCCAGGCGGCGCTGACCGGGCATCTGGTGTTCAGCACCCTGCACACGAATGACGCCACCAGCGCCGTGGTCCGGCTGGCCGACCTGGGCGTGCCGAGCTACCTCATCGCGTCGACCGTGATCGGCGTGCTCGCGCAGCGCCTGACCCGGTCGCTGTGCGCGGCCTGCAAGCTGCGCGACGACACCATGACGCGTGAGCAGCTTGACGAGATCTGCAAACCCTGGCGACTCGGGGGCGGCGTTCGGCCGTACCGGCCGGTGGGCTGCCTGGAGTGCCGCCACACCGGCTACCGCGGCCGTGCCGGGCTGTACGAGCTGCTGACCCTCAGCGACGCGGCGCGGCAGTGCATCCACCCGGTGCTCGACTCCGCGGCGCTGCGCAAGCAGGCGGTGAAGGACGGCATGCGCCCGTTGCGCCTGGCCGGTGCGATGAAGGTCGCCGAAGGCGCAACGACGATCGAGGAAGTCCTGCGTTCGACGCCAGGTCTGAACACCTGAGTCCCGCCGCGGTGCGCTCCGGCGCCTTACGTGGAAACCACAGCCGGCACGCCACCCCCTGTTCCTAGAATCTCCTCGGTGTCGGTGCGGGTTTGCACCGAGGAGGCATCCCTTGAAGATCAAGAGCGAGCGCGACTTCTGGTCGGGCCTGATGTTCGTCGCCGTGGGCGTGGCGTTCGCCTGGGGCGCGACGGCCTACAGCTTCGGTGTTGCGGCGCGCCCGGGGCCGGGGTACTTCCCGTTCGGGCTCGGTGTCCTGCTTGCGGTGCTGGGTTGCATGGTTCTGTTCAAGAGCCTGACGATCGAGACCGAAGACGGCGAGCCGGTCGGTGCCTTCGCCTGGAAGCCCTTGATCTCGATCGTCTTCGCGGTGGCGATGTTCGGTCTGCTCCTGCCCCGCCTGGGGCTGGCGGTCACGCTGCCGCTGCTGATCGCGGTCTCGAGCTGGGCCGGGGACGAGTTCCGCTGGAAGGAGGTCGTCGTCAACATCGTCGTGCTGACGGTTGGCTCGTGGGCCATCTTCATCGCCGGGCTGGGTCTGACCTTGCCGCTGTGGCCGACCTTCCTGAACTGATCGGGCACTGGCAAACAACATGGCCGAACTCCTCTCCAACCTGAGCACCGGCTTCGGTGTCGCGTTCACCGTTTCCAACCTGCTGTACGCCTTCTTCGGCGCGCTGCTGGGCACCCTGATCGGCGTACTGCCGGGCCTGGGTCCGGTGGCGACGATCGCGATGCTGCTGCCCAGCATCTATGCGCTCGACGCGACTCCGGCGCTGATCATGCTGGCCGGCATCTACTACGGCGCGCAGTACGGCGGCAGCACGACCGCGATCCTGATCAACGTGCCCGGTGAGAGCAGCTCGGTCGTGACCGCGATCGACGGCTACCAGATGGCCCGCCGGGGCCGTGCCGGAGCCGCGCTGGCGGCGGCCGGCCTGGGCTCGTTCTTTGCCGGCTGCGTCGGAACCCTGATCGTGGCCGCCTTTGCGCCGCCGCTCACTGAACTGGCGTTCAAGTTCGGCGCGGCCGAGTACTTCAGCCTGATGGTGCTGGGCCTGATCGGTGCCGTCGTTCTGGCCTCGGGCTCGCTCGTCAAGGCCATCGCGATGATCGTGCTCGGGCTGCTGCTCGGGCAGGTCAACACCGATGTCATCTCCGGCGTGCCACGCTACAGCTTCGACGTCCCGGAACTGACCGACGGCATCGGCTTTGTCGCCATCGCGATGGGTGTGTTCGGCTTTGGCGAGATCATCGCCAACCTGGGCCGACCGGCCGAGCATCGCGAGGTCTTCACCAAGGACGTGAAAGGCCTGTGGCCCACCAAGGAGGACTTCAAGAACGCCTTGCCCGCGGTGCTGCGAGGCACGACGCTGGGATCGCTGCTGGGCGTGCTGCCCGGGGGCGGCGCGCTGCTGGCGTCGTTTGCGGCCTACACGCTCGAGAAGAAGATGCCGATGAAGTCGGGCGAGGTCGCCTTCGGCAAGGGCAACATCCGCGGCGTCGCCGGCCCCGAGAGCGCCAACAACGCCGGCGCGCAAACCAGTTTCATCCCGATGCTGACGCTCGGCATCCCGCCCAATGCGGTGATGGCGCTGATGGTCGGTGCGATGACGATCAAGGGCATCCAGCCCGGTCCGCAGGTGATGACGAGCAACCCGGAGCTCTTCTGGGGCCTGATCGCCAGCATGTGGGTCGGCAACCTGATGCTGATCGTGCTCAACCTGCCGCTGATCGGCATCTGGATCAAGCTGCTGACGGTGCCTTACCGCTTCCTGTTCCCCGCGATCCTGAGCTTCTGCTGCATCGGCCTTTACACGCTGAACAACAACAACTTCGACGTCTTCATGGGCGCGATGTTCGGCCTGGTCGGGTACCTGTTCTACAAGCTCGGCTGCGAACCGGCGCCGCTGCTGCTGGGATTCATCCTCGGGCCGATGATGGAAGAGAACCTGCGCCGGGCGCTGCTGCTGTCGCGGGGGGACTGGTCGACCTTCGTGTCGCGCCCGCTTTCCGCGGCACTGCTGCTGGCTGCCGTGGCGATGATCGTGGTCGTGATGCTGCCGTCCATCCGCAAGAAGCGGCAAGAGGCGTTCCAGGACGATTGATCCCGCCCGGCGCGGGTGGTGCTGCGCAGGGGGCCGTCACTCCGATCCGGCAAGGCCGTTGCGCACGGCGAACCGGACCAGACCGGCGGCGTCTGCGACCCCCAGCTTGGCCATCAGGCGGCTGCGATACGAGTCCACGGTCTTCGGCGACAGGAACAGCTCACGTCCGATCGCTGCGCTGCTGAGTCCACGCGCCACCATGGCCACGACCTGCCGCTCGCGGGCCGAAAGGCTGTCGATCGGATCGGCAGCGGCCGGCTGTGCCAGTGCCTGGAGTGCCAGTTCGGCGACCCGGCCTCGGTAATGACGTTGCCCGGCCAGCACGACATCGATCGCTTCCAGGAGTTCCTGCGTCGGCGCGCTCTTGGGCAGGTAGCCTTCGACGCCGGCCCGAAACGCGCGGGCGATGTCCTGCGCATCCTCGGACATCGTCATGACGATGGTCCGGACGGGTTCGCTGCGTCGCTGCAGCGACTCGATCAGCTCGAACCCCGAACGCTCTCCGACCTGCAGGTCCAGCAGCAGGACGTCGGGGTGTGCGATGCGCAGAAGTGCCGGTGCCTGTGAGATGTCGTCGCATTGGCCGGCCACCGTGTGGCCCCGGGACTCCAGGAGATTGGCAAGGCCTTCGCGGACCACCACGTGATCGTCGATCAGGAACACCCGTGCCATGCGACTGCTCCAGTTGGTGCTTGGGGTTGCATTGCTGCTGCGCGGAGGGACCCAGTCGTGGCGTGCGACCCGACCTGCCGGGCATTATGGGTTCAGGCGCGGGTCACCTGCCAAGGACTCCCGGCCCACCCAGTCAAGAACTCCCGGCAGAAGGCGACCGCCCGTTCGCCGATAACTGGCATGTCAACAGCCGATCATGGAGCCAGCATGCGTACCAACCATCCGATCACAGGTCGCGAACATCGCTTCGGAAGCGAGGATTGCCTGGTGTCGGTCACCGATCCCAAGGGACGGATCACCTATTGCAATGGTGCCTTTGTCGAGGTCAGTGGGTTCACGCGCAACGAGTTGCTCGGGCAGCCGCACAACCTGGTGCGACATCCCGACATGCCCGAGGAGGCCTTCCGCGACATGTGGGCGACATTGCAGTCGGGCATGCCATGGACCGGCATCGTGAAGAACCGTCGCAGCAATGGCGATCACTACTGGGTCCGTGCCAACGCCACGCCCATGGTGGACGCGGGAACCACGGTGGGCTATCTGTCCGTGCGCACCTGCCCGACACGCCAGGAGGTCGACGCGACGAACAAGCTCTACGAACGCATGCGGGCCGATGCGGCTGCCGGCAAGAGCGTGCTGGGACTGCGGGCCGGTGCGGTGGTGCGGGTCGATGCCGTCGGCCGCCTGGTTCAGTGGCTGAAAGCGTCCACGGCACTCTCGGGCTTGGGACTGCTGGTCGCGCCGGCTGCGGTCGCGCTCCTGGCGTCTCCGTTTGGCGTGCCGGTCGCCGCTTTCGCCGCGTTGGCGACGGCCGGAGCCGGCTGGTGGGCCCAGCGTCACTGGGTCAAGGCGTCAACGGCGGACGCCCAGGCGCAGGCCTTGCGGATGGCCGCCGGTGACCTGACCTCCGGCCAGGAGGATCCACCGGCGCAGTCCGGACATGAGCTGGACCGCGCGCTGGCCCAGCTCGCGGTGAACCTGCGCACGGTCGTGCGCGACACCCGGGGCCAGATGGGCTCTGTCGGCATCGCCGTGCAGGAGATCGCAGCCGCCAGCCAATCGCTGTCGGAGCGGACCGAGTCGCAGGCCAGCAGTCTTCAACAGACGGCGGCTTCGATGGAGCAGATCCACGGCAGCGTCGTGCAGACGGCCGAGACGGCGGCCATGGGCGCCGTCCTGGCGGGCGAGACGGCGCAGATGGCCCGTCGCAGCCACGAGTCGGTGGCGTTGGTGCGGGATGCGATGGAGTCGATCAGCGAGTCCTCTCGCCGAATCGGCGAGATCAGCCAGCTGATCGAAGGCGTTGCCTTCCAGACCAACATCCTGGCGCTGAACGCGGCCGTGGAGGCCGCGCGTGCCGGCGAGTCCGGGCGAGGCTTCGCCGTGGTCGCAGCCGAGGTCCGTGGGCTGGCTCAGCGCACGAGCCACGCGGCGCGCGAGATCAAGCAACTGATCGACGAGTCGGCATCCCGCGTCGCCATTGGTTCCGAACGCAGCGATGACGCCCACGCGCGCATGTCCGAAGTGCTCGCGGCGAGCGCTCGAATGGACGCGCTGATCGCCGGGATCGCGGGCGCGGCAAACGAGCAGAAGGGCGCCATGGCACAGGTCAACCAGGCTGTCACGCACCTGGATGACCTGACCCAGCAGAATGCCGCAATGGTCGAGGAGATGGCCGGAGCGGCGGCTTCGCTGGCCGGCCAGGTCGACGACGTCTCGCAGTCGATGCGACTGTTCCGCCTGCGCTCGGGCGACCGCACGGTGGCCGAGCAGGACGCCGTGGCACTGCGGCGCGTCGCCCTGGCCTGACGCGGCAAGGAGGACCACGATGACGACGACAGATTGCGCACCCCAGAGCGAGTTGCAGACGGTACTGGTCGTCGATGACTGTCCGATCACGGCTGCCGCGGCCGCGGCGTTGCTGGAGCCGCATGCTCGGGTGCTTGTGGCCAGCAGCGGCGAGCAGGCGTTGTCGCTGCTGGAGCGCGGCTGGGTCGACGTCGTGCTGCTCGACATCGGGCTCCAGGGCATCGACGGCGTCGAGACGCTGCGGCGCATCCGTGCCGAGCCGCGTCTGGCCGGCACCTCGGTGATGCTGGTCACGGCCGCCGAACCCACCGAGTACGAAGAGAGCGGGCTGGCACTTGGCGCGTCCGACTTCGTGCGAAAGCCGCTGCGCCCCGGTGTCGTCCTGCGGCGTGTCCTGAACCAGCTCGCCATCCAGCGCAGCCGCCATGAGCTTGCCGAACACAACCTTCGGCTTTCGCAGGAGATCGAGGCACAGCGGCGTGCCGGAACCGCGGTCGCGGACATGGGCCTGCAGGCGATCAGCAACCTTGCCGGCATCCGCGATCCAGAGACCGGCAACCACCTCATCCGGACGCAGCTGTACCTGCGCGCCTTGTGCGCGGACCTGCGAAATGACCCGCGCTGGGCACCGGTGATCACCGACGGGTTCGTCGAGACTCTCGTGAAGTCGGCTCCCATGCACGACATCGGCAAGGTGGGCATTCCGGATCGCATCCTTCTGAAGCCCGGGCCGCTCACCCCTTCGGAGTGGACGGTGATGCGTCAGCACGCCGCGCTCGGTGCGGACGCGCTGGAGCGGGCGCGGCGCGGCTGCAACTCACCCGGCAGCGAGTATCTGGAGATGGCGTGTGTCATCGCCCGCCACCATCATGAGCGCTGGGATGGCAGCGGCTATCCCGATGCCCTTGCGGGCGAGGACATCCCGCTGCCGGCGCGCCTGATGGCCGTGGCCGACGTGTACGACGCCCTGATCTCGCGCCGCCCCTACAAGGAACCGATGGACGCCGCCGACGCTGCGCAGCTCGTGATCCAGGGCTCGGGCACGCACTTCGACCCGGACCTCGTGGCTGCCTTCATGCGCCAGCGCTCCGAGTTCGAGTGCATCGCCGCCAGGAACGCCGACGGCCCCGACGAGGTTCAGCTGCCGTGCGGTGCCAACCCATTCGCACCGACCTCCGTGCTGCGCCGCGCGGCATGAACGCTCGCCCGATCGCGTGGCTGGACCGCTGGCCCGTGCTGCTGGCGGTCTATGGGATCGCGGCGTTGCTGTGCCCGTCGCTGGACGAGGAGACCCTGCAGGTCGCGGCGATCTGGCTCCCGGCCGCCGTGGCCGCGACGGCCGTCTGGCGATCCGGTTGGCGCGTCCTGGTGCCCTTGCTGCCGGTGGCCGTCGCCGTGCACGTGATCGGGGG
>JAJTGU010000207.1 GCA_021297985.1 Rubrivivax sp. | reverse complement strand
CCGAAGTTGCGCCCCCGGCTGTCGCCGTTTCCGGACTGGCCGGCGCCACTGGAAGTCTCGTTGCTGCGGATCATCGTGTCCTGGGTGCCGGCGTATCCGGCCACGCCTTGCTGGAAGCTGAGCGTGACGGTGGCCTGCGCGGCGGACCCGGCGCCAAGCAACGCGGCCAGTGCGAGGGTGAGAAGCGTGGATTTCATGTTCGGATGTCCGAGATGAAGTGTTGAATCCGGGGCCGCACGGCCTCAGCCGCGACGACGCTTGGCCAGGGCACCGAGCAGGGCCAGGCCAGCGAACATCGAGACCACGGTCGCGGGCTCAGGCACGGGCGCGGTGACGACGGTCAGCAGCGGCCGGTCGGCGATCTCGGCCCATTCGCGCGATGCGAAGTCCAGGCCGTTGGTGCCGTCGGGCATGAACGGAAGCAGCGCCCAACCATGGCCTGACGCGAGGCCCGCCTGCAGACGTTGCAGCGCGAGCGTCATGTCCAGTGTCAGCGGCTCCTCGGGGATGTTGGCGCTGCCGTCGTTGGCGCCGAGTTCGAACAGCGGCAGCGTTGTGGCCTCCGAACCATCGGCCTGGATGCCGTCGCCCATCGAGGTCCAGCTCGCCGTGCCTTCAGTCCAGGGCACGAGCATCTCGTGCACCCGCATGCCGCTGCCGGCGCTGGTGATGAACAGGCGCAGCGTCGCCGAGACGATCACACGGTCGGCGCCGATCTGGCCGGCGCCGCTGCCGAACAGGTTGTCGAAGCGCAGCAGCGCCTGGCTCGGCATGCCGCCGTCGGAGGCGTCGATGCTGACTTCCGACTCACCGCCGAAGACGGTGTCGGGCTCGGATGCACGCAGGTAGGTGTCCGCCGTGCCGGCGTAGCCGTTGATGCCGTGCTGGAAGGTGAGCGTGGTCTGACTGGCGAGCGACGGAGCAGCCGCAAGTACCAGCAGCGGGGCCGCAATGGCCGTGGCGATCGAATGGCGCATGGTGTCCTCCGGGTGGTTGGCCGGCCCGGGAAGCGGACCGACCTCTCGTTGAAAAGCGGCGATGGTCCCGATGCGCGATGACAGCTGAACAAACCCCAGTTCGGCACGCCCGATACAGACGGCTCATTCACGTGGACGTCATCGAACCCACCCAGGATCGTCGTCACCGCGCTTCCTGCGGCACCCCACATCCAAGGCCCTCCAGGAGAGAGAGAACCCATGTCCGATTCGAATGCCGATCTGGCCCGCCGCGGCCTGCTCAAGGGCAGTGGCGCCGCGATCGCCGCTGCGTTTGCCGGCCCGATGGCCGCGCTCGCCACACGCGTGGCCGAGGCTTCGCAGCCGGGCTGCATCGCCGCCAGCGCCTCCGCGCTGATCGACAGCCCCTACGGCGCCACCGCGCCGGTCAACGACCTGACGACCGGGCTGCCGCTGATCCAGCTGCCGGCGGGCTTCAGCTACAAGAGCTTCGCCTGGCGCGGCGACATCATGAGCGACGGCCTGCCGACGCCTGCGGCCCACGACGGCATGGGCATCGTGCGTGTGCGCCGCATCGGCCGCAGCACCGAGATCGTGCTGGTCTGCAACCACGAGCAGAGCACGAGCAGCAACCCAGCCAACATCATCGGCGCCGGCCGCGCCAACGTCGCCAAGTGGGACACCGGCATCACCGGCACCAGCTACCAGATCGGCGGCAACACCAACCTCGTCTGGCGCGACGGCAACTGGGTCGGCAGCTACGCCAGTTTCGGTGGCCTGAACCGGCCTTGCGCCGGTGGCGCGACGACCTGGGGCTCGTGGCTCAGCAACGAGGAGATCCGCAGCAACAACGTCAGCTCCGAAGGCAAGAAGCACGGCTACATCTTCGAGGTGCCGGCCGACCCCAGCATGACGGCGGCCAACCCGAACCCGATCATCGCCATGGGCCGCATGTCGCACGAGGCGAGCGCGGTCGATCCGGCCACCGGCTTCTGGTACCTGACCGAGGACCAGGGCAACGCCAACACGCTGTACCGATTCCGCCCGAGCAACCTGGCCGGCGGCCTGAACAGCCTGCACGCTGGCGGCACGATGCAGGGCCTGGCCGTGAAGGGCCTGCCCAACGCCGACCTGCGCAATCCGACGCTGTGCCAGGAGTACGCCTGCGAGTGGGTCGACATCGCCGACCCCGACCTCGACGGCGTGAGCAGCGCGCTGCCGGTGCCCGGTGTCGGCAACGTCTCCGCGAGCGGCCCCTACCGCCAGGCCTTTGCCAACGGCGCCGCGTTCTTCGGCGCCAACGAAGGCTGCTGGGTTGCCAACGGCGTGGTCTGGTTCACCGACAAGCAGGTCACGACCAACCCGGCCCGCGCCGGCCGCATCTGGGCGCTGGACCTGGCGACGATGACGCTCAAGGCCGTGTTCGTCAGCAACAGCCTGCAGGTCGGCAACTCGCCGGACAACGTCTGCATCAGCCCGCGCGGCGGCGTGCTGTTCTGCGAGGACGGCGGCACCGGCGGCCCGGGCAACGTGCCGGCGATCACCTCGCAGCACCTGAAGGTGCTGCACCCCAGCGGCAACAGCTACATCTTTGCCCGCCACAACTTCAACTTCACGGCGGCGCAACTGGCCGCTGTCGGCAAGCCGCAGGCCGGCCTGGCCGGCGACCGCCGCAACACCGAATGGGCCGGCGCCGTGTTCAGCCCGGATGGCCGCGTGCTGTTCGTCAACCTCTACACCCCGGGCATCGCGCTGGCGATCACCGGCCCCTGGGAACGCGGCACCTTGTGAGCCGCGGCAACCGCCACACCCCCCACACCACCCCGCGAGAACTCCACATGAAATTCCGCCCCTTGCTACTGGCCGCTGCGGTCAGCGCCCTCCTCGCCGCCGGTTCCGCCGGTGCCGTCACGCTCGTCAGCGCGACGACGGCCGGCAACAGCACCGTCACCGACTTCTCGGCCGACGGCCTGCTGGCCTTCGATCTGGACCTGCGCGACTCCGCGCCTCTGACGCTGACCTTCAGCGTCTCGGCGATGGACCTGGCCGGTCCCATCGAGTTCAACAGCGTCGTGCGCAACCTGACCGGCGCCGTGGACGGCCTGCAGTCGCTGCGCTTCGAGCTCAACAACTTGACGGTGGCCTCGGCGGGCACCGTGACGCGCTTCTTCGGCGGCACGACGCAGGTCGGCTCGGCACCGTCGGCCGTCGCGCTGGTCTTCAACCCGGCCGAGTACTTCGACGTCGAGATCGGCAACGCGTTCGGCACGACGCCGATGGCCGCCAACTGGACCCTGGCGACCAGCGGCCTGAACCCCGGCGACACGGTCACGCTCACGGCCGTGGTGCCCGAGCCGGCGAGCCTGGCGCTGATGGCGCTGGGACTGGCCGGTGTCGGCGCCGTCGCCCGGCGGCGCGCGGCACGCTGACCCGCGGCGCCACGCGGCGCCAAGCGCTCCATCTGTTACCTTGTCTCCTGTGGCGCACGGCTCGCGCCCGGGAGATCGCTGATGGACGGAATCCGGCCTGACGGCCAGCGCCGGCAACTGCTGCTCGGCTCGGGCTCGGGCGTCGCGTTGGCCTTTGCGGGTCCCATCGCCGCATTCGCCGCGCGTCAGGCCCAGGCCGCGGGGTGCCGGCCAGCGCCAGCGTCGGGCACGGTCTCCAGCCCCTATGGCCCGGTGGCGCCGGTGGCCGACCGCAGCACCGGCCTGCCGCTGCTGGAGCTGCCGGCCGGCTTTGCGTGCGCCAGCACCGGCTGGCGGGGTGACCGCATGGCCGATGGCCTGGCCACGCCGCGCGCGCACGACGGCATGGGCATCGTGCGCGTGCGCGGCAGCGGCAGGAGCGACCAGGGCCAGGAGATCTGGCTCGTTCGCAACCACGAGATCTCGCCCCAGCGCAGCGCCGACGCGATGCTCGCCACGCGCCTGGCACCTGAGGCTGCCCGGAAGGTGCCGACCTGGGACCGCGGGAGTTCGAACGAACGCTTCGCCGGCGGGGGCACGAGCACCGTGGTCTGGCGTGACGGCCGCTGGGCCGAGTCCTGGCTGAGCCTGGCGGGCGTGGATCGGCCCTGCGCGGGTGGCGCCTCGGGCTGGGGCTCGTGGCTGGCCAACGAGGAGGTGCGCAGCAACGCCGTCAGCAGCAGCGGCCAGCGCCACGGCTATGTCTTCGAGGTCGCCGCGGACAGCGTCGCGCAGGGCCCCGACGCGCAGCCGATCGTGGCGATGGGGCGCATGTCGCACGAAGCCTCGGCCTTCGATCCCGCGACCGGCTTCTGGTACCTCACCGAAGACCAGTGGAACGCCAACACGCTGTACCGCTTCCGCCCGGCCAAGGGCGACGGCGGCGTCGGCTCGCTGCTCGCCGGTGGGCGGCTGCAGGGGCTGGCGGTGCGCGGCCGGCCGAACGCGGACCTGCGCGACCCGACGCTGTGCCAGCGCTTCGATTGCGAGTGGGTCGACGTCGCCGAGCCCGATGCCGACAACGCCAGGCTCACGATCCCGGGCATCGGCGAGGTCGATGCGAGCGGGCCGTACCGCCAGGCGTTTGCGCGAGGCGCGGCCACCTTCGGCGCCACCGAGGGCTGCTGGGTCGCGCAGGGGCAGGTCTGGTTCACCGACAAGCAGGTGGACCTGCAGCCCGCGCGCGCCGGCCGCATCTGGCGGCTGGACCTGGCCACGATGACGCTGGAGGCGGTGTTCGTCAGCGCCAGCCTTCAGGTCGGCAACTCGCCGGACAACCTGTGCCTGAGCCCACGCGGTGGCGTTCTGTTCTGCGAAGACGGCGGACCCCGCGGACCGGGTGCCGAGCCTCCCGTCGTGGCGCAGCACCTTCGGCTGCTGCACCCGGACGGGTCCAGTTCCATCTTTGCCCGCCACGCCTACAACTTCAGCGACGAGCAGCTCAGCGCCGCCGGCAAGCCGGCCGAGCTGAAGGGCGACCGCCGCAACACCGAATTCGCGGGCTGCACCTTCGCGCCCGACGGCCGGACGCTGTTCGTGAACCTCTACGACCCCGGCATCACGCTGGCGATCACCGGGCCGTTCGAGCGCGGGCCGCTGTAGGCCGCACCAGGCCCCACCAGGCCGCACCAGGCCGCGGTTCGACGAATCGCGGTGCGCTCGGTGGGTGGCGATGTGAATCCGTCACAGCCAGCCCGTGCACAACGCCGCGGAGCCGATCCGGCGTCGCTCCTACATTGGTCACACGGCGCACAGATCCCGACGCGCCGAGCCCACCCGGAGCCCGAACATGATCACCACCGCCACCGCCCACGCCGCCCGCTTCGAAGTTGCCGCATGGCTGGCCCATGCGCTTCAGCGTCTGTCGGCCTGGGTCTCACCGGCCGCCCGCACCGGCACGCTGGACTCCGTCCGCGTCGAGCGCATCGAGGCACCGCTGGGCCGCCGCGTCACCTGCCTGAGCGGCGCGCTGTGGCTCACCTTCGACGGCGAGCCGAGCGACATCGTGCTCGAAGCCGGACAGTCGATCGTGTGCGAGCACGACACGCCGCTGCTGATCTCCGGATTCGGCCGCGCCAGCTGGCAAGCCGACCAGGCCCGCGGGAACTGACGGCTCTGCACATGGCGGCGGGAGCCCCCTGCCGCCACGCAGGGTGCGTCACCCCAGCCGCCAGGGTTGCGTCACCGAGGCGTCACTGCACAGCACCGACACCGGGTGGCGCACGCCGGCAGCGTGGTCCTCGACGCAGCGCAGCACCAGCGGGCTGCGGTGCGGGATGGCGCTGTGGCGCAGCGCGTGCAGGTCCATCCAGACCGTGCGCACGATGCCGTCGTCGAGACGATGGCCCGGGCGCGGGGCACCCACGCGGCCGGCAAAGGCCACGCGCAGATAGGTCACGTCCTCGCCCTGGGCCGGGCGCTCGAAGCGGGCCAGGTACACGCCGAGCACGGCCTCGGGCACGAAGTCGCAGCCGGTTTCCTCCAGCGCCTCGCGCACCACCGCCTGCTCCAGCGACTCGCCGCGCTCCAGGTGCCCGGCGGGGTTGTTCAGCCGCAGGCCTTCGGGCGTGTGCTCTTCCACCAGCAGGTACTCCGTGGCCTCGCCCGCGCCACGCGCGATGACCGCGGCCACCGTGACGCTCGGACGCCATCGCTCTTGCATGCCGACTCCTCAGAACAGCCGTGTCGCGGGCCATGCTAGCCCCGGGGCAGCCCAGGGCCGGAGGGGTGGGCACCTGTGTTAGCTTCAGCGGCGCCGGAATCGAAGAACACGAGGAGTGAATTCATGGCGTTGCGGATTGGCGTTCCCCAGGAGACCGCCCCTGGCGAAAAGCGCGTGGCCACCGTGCCCGAGGTGGTGGAGAAGCTGGTCAAGCTCGGTTTCTCGGTGTCGGTGCAGAGCGGTGCCGGCGACGCCGCGCACTGCAGCGACGACAGCTACCGTGCCGCCGGCGCCGAGATCGTGGCCAGCGCCGCCGAGTTGCTGGGCGGCTCGGACATCGTGTTCAAGGTGCGCCCACCCAGTGCCGCCGAGGTCGCGATGCTGCGCGAGGGGGCGATGCTGATCGGCTTCGTCTGGCCGGCGCAGAACCCCGACACGATGCAGGCACTGCAGGCCCGGAAGGCCACCGTGCTGGCGATCGACTGCCTGCCGCGCCAGCTGAGCCGGGCGCAGAAGATGGACGCGCTGACCTCGCAGGCCGGGGTCAGCGGCTACCGCGCCGTGATCGAGGCGGCCAACGCCTTCGGCCGCTTCTTCAACGGCCAGATCACGGCCGCCGGCAAGATCCCGCCGGCCAAGGTGTTTGTCGCCGGTGCGGGCGTCGCGGGCCTGGCGGCCATCGGCACCGCAGCCAACCTGGGCGCGATCGTGCGCGCCAACGACACGCGGGCCGAGGTGGCCGACCAAGTCGTTTCGCTGGGCGGCGAGTTCGTCAAGGTCGACTACGAGGAAGAAGGCTCGGGCGGTGGCGGCTACGCCAAGGTCATGAGCGAGGGCTTCCAGGCTGCGCAGCGCGAGATGTACGCCAAGCAGGCACGCGAGGTCGACATCATCATCACCACGGCACTGATCCCGGGCAAGCCCGCGCCCAAGCTGATCACCGCCGAGATGGTGCAAAGCATGAAGCCGGGCAGCGTGATCGTCGACATGGCCGGCGAGCAGGGCGGCAACTGCGAGCTCACGGTGCCGGGCGAGGCGGTGGTGCGCCACGGCGTCACCATCGTCGGCTACACCGACCTGGTCAGCCGCCTGGCCAAGCAGAGCTCCACGCTCTACGCCAACAACCTGCTGCGCCTGACGGAAGAGCTGTGCAAGGCCAAGGACGGCAACGTCAACGTCAACTTCGAAGACGACGCGATCCGCGGCCTGACCGTCATCAAGGACGGCGAGCTCACCTGGCCGGCGCCACCGCTCAAGCTGCCGGCGGCGCCACCCAAGCCGGCCGCCGCCGCTGCCGCACCGAAGAAGGCCCATGGCCACGGCCCGGGCGAGCCGATGTCGGCCAAGTCGCTGGCCATCGTGTTTGCCGTCGGCGCGGTGCTGTTCGGCCTGGTCGGCGCCTACGCCCCGGCCAGCTTCCTGTCGCACTTCACGGTCTTCGTGCTGGCCTGCTTCATCGGCTACATGGTGGTCTGGAACGTCACGCCGTCGCTGCACACGCCGCTGATGAGCGTGACCAACGCCATCAGCTCGATCATCGCCATCGGTGCGCTGGTGCAGGTGGCGCCACCGCTGGACGCCGCGGGTGCGGCCGACCGGCCCAACACGCTGATCCTGGTCTGCGCGGTCGTGGCGCTGGTGCTCACGGCGATCAACATGTTCGGCGGCTTCGCGGTGACGCGTCGCATGCTGGCGATGTTCCGCAAGTGAAGGGCAGGAGCACACCATGAGTTCCAGCCTCGCCACCGTCGCCTACATCGGCGCGATCATCCTTTTCATCCTCAGCCTGGGCGGCCTGTCGAACCCCGAGACGGCGCGCCGCGGCAACTTCCTCGGCATGGCCGGCATGGCGCTGGCCGTCATTGCCACCGTGCTGGGCCCGCGGGTCACGGCTGCAGGCATCCCGTGGATCGTCGGCGCGCTGGTCGTGGGCGGGGCCATCGGCCTGTACGCCGCGAAGAAGGTGCAGATGACGCAGATGCCCGAGCTCGTGGCGCTGATGCACAGCCTGGTGGGCCTGGCGGCCTGCCTGGTGGGCTTTGCGAGCTACGTCGACACGTCCACCGTGTTCCCGACCCCGGCCGAGAAGACCATCCACGAGGTCGAGATCTACATCGGCATCCTGATCGGCGCCGTCACGTTCTCAGGCTCCGTCATCGCCTTCGGCAAGCTCTCCGGGCGCATCGGCGGCAAGCCGCTGCTGCTGCCCGCGCGCCACTGGCTCAACCTGGCCGGTCTGCTGGTCGTCGTCTTCTTCGGCTGGAAGTTCCTGCAGTCGCACGACATCAACGCCGGCATGCTGCCGCTGCTGGTGATGACGGTGATCGCGCTGCTGTTCGGCATCCACATGGTGATGGCCATCGGCGGCGCCGACATGCCCGTCGTCGTCTCGATGCTCAACAGCTACTCGGGCTGGGCCGCGGCGGCCACCGGCTTCATGCTCAGCAACGACCTGCTGATCGTGACCGGCGCGCTGGTCGGCAGCTCGGGCGCGATCCTCAGCTACATCATGTGCCGGGCGATGAACCGCAACTTCATCAGCGTCATCGCCGGTGGCTTCGGCGGCGGTGCGGCGGCCCCGGCTGCGGCCGGTGGTGCGGCCCAGCCCGCGGGCGAGGTGGTGCCGGTGAACGCGGCCGAGACCGCCGAGCTGCTGAAGGAAGCCAAGAACGTGATCATCGTGCCCGGCTACGGCATGGCGGTGGCACAGGCGCAGCACACGGTGTTCGAGATCACCAAGCTGCTGCGCGAGAAGGGCGTCAACGTGCGCTTCGGCATCCACCCGGTGGCCGGCCGCATGCCCGGCCACATGAACGTGCTGCTCGCCGAGGCCAAGGTGCCGTACGACATCGTGATGGAGATGGACGAGATCAACGAGGACTTCCCCGAAACGGACGTCACCATGGTCATCGGCGCCAACGACATCGTGAACCCCGCCGCGCAGGACGACCCCACCAGCCCCATCGCCGGCATGCCGGTGCT
>JAJTGU010000077.1 GCA_021297985.1 Rubrivivax sp. | reverse complement strand
CGGCACCGAAGATCAACGACGGCACCGGCCGCTGAAAGCGACGGCCGGCGCCGGGCCCGCGCCCCAGGTCCGAAGCAGACCTCGAACGCCCCGCCCGAGCGGGGCTCGATGCGCGGCTGTGCCTTGAGTGTTGACGGCCTCAGCCGGCGGCCTCAGGGCAAGCCCGCTTTATCATCGAGCACCATGCATTCCGGCCCACCCGACCTTGCACAGGTGCGCCTGGACAACGCCTTGGTCCTCTTCGAGGAATTCGTGCGCGCCACGGCGCGGCATGCCGATGCCGCGACGCTGCGCGGGCTTGAGCGGCGGTTTGCCGAGCGGGTTCAGATCCAGCCCAGCTACTGGAGCCAGATCAAGAGCCGCTCGCGCCAGATCGGCGAGCGTCTGGCACGCCAGTTCGAGGCGCTGTGCCAAAAGCCCGCGGGCTGGATGGACCAGACCCACGCCAACAGCGTCTCAACCCCGCGGGCCACGTCGGCTGGCTCGCCGGTGTTGCCGATGGCGGCCAGCGAGCCCGGTCGCGACGAAGGCTTGCCGTTGGACGACGACGAGCGCTTCATCGTCGGCCTGGTGCTCACCTACTACCGCCGCCACCCGCAACGGGCACGCAACCGCCTGCTCGACCTGCTTGGCGAAGTGCTCACGCCGGCACCCGGCGCCCTCGCGGCGCCCCTGCCGGAGCGGGCCGCTGAAGCCCCGGCCCCGCGTCTGGCGCCTGGCGTGGTGCGCCCCCCGAAGGCTCCGCCAGCGCCGCCGGCAGTCGACGATCCGCACGCGCTCTGGCTTCGATCGCAGAGCGGTGTCGCGCCGCTGAAGCCCCGCAAGTAACGCCCGAACCGAGCGTCACGCCCGCCGGGCCGGCACCGCCCAGCGCCAGCGCGGTTTCGTCAATTTCCACACACGGGTGGACAGGCCAGGGTTTTCACTGAGCAATGAGTCTTGCACTCTGATAATCACGTGTTTATCATTTGCGCAAGCTTGTGGGGTTTCGATGCCTTCCCGCACCCGGCGATGCACCGAACCCCACACCTCCCACCCACCCAGCCCAACCCGATGCTGTCTTGCCTGACCGCCGCCGTCGCCGCCCCATCCGGGGTCGTGAAGGACTGTCCGCACCGCACCCACTGAAACCGGGTGCGCTTGCGCACCCCCTCCACGAGCCCGGGATGGCCCCAAGCCTCCCGGGCTCGTCGTTTTTGTTTTCACCCCTGACCGCAAAGGAGCACGACATGTCTCGCAATGCCCCGTTTTCTTCGACCCTGATGCGCATCGCCCGCACCAAGCCGCGCAACCCGCTGGTCGTCGCTGCCGCGAAGCGCCTGGCCGGCGCGCACGGCAAGACTGCCGGCGGTCGTCGCCAGCAGGCGCAACGCGCGCTGCGACACGAACTGAAGTCCCTGCACCCCAGCCCCTGAACTGAACCCGCCGGTTTCAGCGCCCGTCTCGCGCCGCCGGCCCCAAGGAGAACGACCATGACGCAAGACCTCTTGCAAGCCCTCGCGCTGCAAAGCCAGGAGCCGGCCCACCGCCGGCGCGGACGCGAACTTGCCGCCGCCTTGCTGCGCGCGGCCGGCGCAACACTGGATCGCCTGGCCCAACGCCTGGCACTGGTCGAAGCGCGGCCGATGCGCGAGCCCGTGCTCGAGTTCCATGCCGAAGCGGGCGCGCCCGAAGGCGCTCTTTACGTCGACGGCCACCTGGTCGGCCGGCTCGAAGGTGTGCAACGGCTGTGATCCTCAGCCGCCGCTGCCCGATCCTGGCGGCGCTGCCCATGCGGGCGGCGTCGCCGGGGCGACGGGCACACGGGGCCGTTGGGCGGATCATCCCGGGTCCGCCGTCCACCCAACGAGGCCCACGATGCCCACCCACACCGCCAGCTGGCGGCTGCTGATCCAGCGCGCCGACCTGCGCCAGACCCGGATCGCGCCAGACCCCGACGCCTTGCGGCCGCTGGCCGATGGCGAAGCGCGATTCGCGGTCGAGCACTTTGCGCTCACCGCCAACAACGTCACCTACGCCGCCTTCGGCGAGGCCATGAAGTACTGGCGCTTCTTTCCCAGCGGGGATGCCGCAACGGGCTGCCTGCCGGTGTGGGGCTACGGCCGTGTCGTCGAATCGCAGTGCGACGGGATTGAGCCCGGGCAACGGTTCTGGGGCTATTGGCCGGCGGGCAGTCACCTGGTCGTCGCGCCGGGAAAGGTGGACCGCCACGGCTTCAGTGACGTTGCCGCGCACCGCGCCGAACTGGCTGCGATCTACAACCGCTACGTCCCCGCAAGCACGCCGGGCGACGACCGAAGCGAAGCCGTGCAGGCCGTACTGCGGCCGCTGTTCGCGACCTCGTTCCTGATCGACGACTTCCTGGCGGAGAACGGGTTCTTTGGTGCCCGCCAGGTGCTGCTGTCGAGCGCATCCAGCAAGACGGCCTATGGCACTGCGTTTTGCCTCGGGCGGCTGGACACGGCACGCGCGGGGCGGCCGACGGTGGTCGGCCTCACGTCGCCTAGCCGCATCGACTTCGCGCAGGGCCTTCCTGGCTACGACCGCGTGCTCGGCTACGGCGATTGGCCGGCAGCGCTCGACCCAGCGTCGCCGACGGTGTACGTGGACTTCTCCGGCGATGCGGCGTTGCGCCGCGCGATCCACGAGCACTTCGGCGCGGCGCTGGGGTACAGCGCCTCGATCGGCGGCACGCACTGGGAGGACCTGGGCCCGGGCAGCGGCCTGCCGGGGCCGCGGCCGACACTGTTTTTTGCACCCAGCCAGTGGAAGGCGCGCAGCGCGCCGCCGCCCCAGGGCCTGGGGCCGGCAGAGTTCCAGCGCCAGCTCGACGCCGCCTGGAAAGCCTTCACGGACACATTGGACGGGTTGGGCGCTGACGCGCTGAGCCTGCATTGGGTCAGCGGCGCAGAAGCCGCCCAGGCTGCTTACCACGACGTGCTGGAGGGCCGCAGTGACGCCCGCCTGGGTCTGATGGTGCGCAGCGGCTGAAGGCTCGCGGGCCGGGGCGCGGCTCAAGTTCATGCCCGTGCGGCCGAAGACCCATGAAGACGGCTTGCACCCCAAAAGATGGACCCCCTCCTGCCCCCACCGAAGCCACTGGCCCATTGGCTGGCGCGCTTCGACGCGGCGCCACTGCCGGTGCAACCCGAGACCGCACATCGGTTCGAGCTTCTGCGCGCAGCCGAAGAGCACGTCGATGCCCACCAGATCGCCGACGAGCTCGGTGGCGATCCGCTGTTCGTCACCCGCGTGCTGGCGCACGTCGCGGCACTGCGCCGCCGCCGAGGCTATGGCGAAGACGCTGGCGGAGGTCCCGAGACCTTGACCGAGGCCCTGGTGCTGCTGGGCATCGCGCCGCTGTTCCGAAGCTGGAATGAGCCGCTGACGGCCGTGCCGCTGACTGGGCCGGCCGGCGAAGGATTTGCGGGCGTGCTGCGTCGCGCACACCGCGGGGCGCGGTTTTCGCTCGCGTTTGCCAATCACCGCGGCGACCACGACGCCGCCGTGCTGCACGAGGCAGCGCTGCTGCACGGAATCGCCGAACTGCTGCTTTGGCTGCACGAGCCCCTGCTGGCGCAAGAGATCGCGGCCCGGCAGGCGGCCGATCCGACGCTGCGCTCCGACACGGTGCAGGCCCAGTTGCTCGGAGTCACGCTCGCGGAGATCCAGCATGCCCTGATGCTCCGCTGGAGCCTTCCGCCGCTGGTGGTCCACCTGGCCGACGCCCAGGTCTCACAGGGCCCCAACGCACTGGCCCAGCGCAATGTCGCGCTCGCGGTGCGACTGGCGCGCCACAGCGCGCTGGGCTGGGACAACGCCGCCCTGCCCGACGACTACCGCGACATTGCCGACCTGTTGCACCTGAGCCCGGCCCACGCCGAGCACCTGGTGCGCGACGTGGACGGCGACTGAGGGCGACCGACGTTTGCCGCGTCAGCGCCGCCGCGCCATGACGTTGACCTCCACGCGCCGGTTCGGCAGCAGGCACTCCTGCAGCTCGGACTGGATCTTGAAGCGTTCCTGGCAGCCGACGACCTGCTGAGCGTCGCCACTGGCGGCGGTGGAGATCAGCGCGTTGTCGATGCCCAGCTTGACCAGCAACTCGCGCACGGTCTGCGAGCGCCGTTCCGACAGGCGCTGGTTGTAGTCGCCCTCACCGGTGCTGTTGAGCCGGTCGGCATGGCCCGAAAGCGTGACCTTCTCGATCGTCAGGTTCTCGGCCTTGGCCTTCTTGACCATGTCCTCGAGCTGGACGATGGAGAACGGCCGGATCTGCGCGGGCTGCCAGCGGTCGAAGTTGAACAGCACCTGGGCCTGCAGCAACACCCTTTGTTCGACTGCCGGCGGCGGCGCTTCGCGCGGCACGGGCACCGGGACCGGCGCGACCACCGCGGGCGGAGCCGGCGGCGCAGGAGGTGGGGGCGGCGGTGGGGGCGGAATGCAGCGGTCGGCAAGCTCCCTGGCCTCGCCCAGCAAGTCCTCGGCGATCTGGACGTAGGGCTTGGCGTGGCGCCACTGCTGCTGGTTGACCTCGTTGCCGGCGTGCACCAGTTCGACCTCGGCACAGGCGACCTTCTGCGCTGCGCACTTGAAGCCGGCGTGGCCCCGAAGCGCCCGCGCGGCGTCCCACAGGTCCTGGCGCAGGAGCGCCGCGCCGTTGACGCGTGGCGTGTCCATGGGCAGCGGATTCGTGCCGCGCTCCATCCCGACGATCAGCTTCTCGGATTCGCTGAGCGCCTCCTGAGGGAAAGCGCCGCGGTCGTTGCGGCTGTATTCGTGGAAGCTCACGTCCAGCCAGCACTGGGCCTTGCTCAGGTGGTAGTCGCGAACCGGCCGGCCGCGGTCGTTGAGTTGCTTGATGCGCTGCTGAAGAAGCTCGTAACCCTTCTGATCGGCGGCAATGGCCTCGTCGCTGATGCGCTCGCGCGGCGTCGTGAGCTGCACCGCGGTCTGGGCTTGCGCCGAGGCGGCGCCGCAAACGGCCAGCACGGCCAGCAAGGCCAGACTGCGGCCGCTGGCGCGGGGGTGGACGGGGAAGTGGCGTGTCATCGCGGCAAGCTCCGATTGACCTCGCGGTCGCTGCCCTTGAACAGGTTTTCGTCGAACTTGAAACGCAGCCGGATGTAGACCCCGCTGCGCGTGTACTCGTAGCCCACGAGATCGGCGTCGCCGGCAAAGCCGGTGGCGTTGACGCCGACCGAAAGCCACAGGTTCTGGCGCAGCAGGTAGCCGACTTCGGCCCCCACGGCGTAGTCGCGAGCACCACGCTGGCCGATCTGGGTCGCCGACAGGACGCTCAGGTCCCAGTTCTCGGTCATGTCCCAGACCAGGCGCCCGGCCAGCAACATCGCCTTGAAGTCGCTCGCGACGCCGTTTTCGAAGCGGTCCTTCTGCCACTTGGCGGCCACGCGGCCAGTCAGCCACCAGGGCCGCACCGGGTGCCAGTCGGCATGGGTGCTGGCGATCCAGGCGCGCGACTTCAGCTCGCCGACGCTGGCGTTGCTGGCGTTGCTGGCGTCGTTTTCGAGCTTGTATTCGAGCTTTGCCAGTGCATTGACGCGGTTGGTGTCCGTGTCGCGATAGGCCAGCCCGACCTGGGCGCGGTTCTGCAACACGTCGCCGCGAGCGGCGTAGTCGGTGCGCAGCGTGTGGTTGCGCGCCAGCAGCGTCCAGTCGCGGTCGAGCTTGCGCGCCAGCAGGCCCTGCAGCAGCAAGGTATTGAAGCGGTCGTTCTCGGCCGTGTCGGGTGCGTCGCCGCTGGTGCGCAATTCGACACGCCCACTGGCCCGCCACAGCGGATGCGCGCTCCAGTCCAGGCCGGCCGAGATGGCGCGCGTGCCCGGTGTGTTGCCTCGGATCGACGCGAGGTGCTCGAAGCCGGTGTTCAGGCGCCAGCCTTCGGCCAGGTCCCACTGGTTGCGGATGCCGCTGGCGAGCTGCAGGTCGCGCCCGGCGACCGCGTCGCGCAGCCGGTACTCGCTGAACGCCTGGGTGTCGCGGAAGTAGCTCGACTCGATGCCCAGCGCGAAAGCGCCTGCACTGCGCCCGCGGTCCGAGACACCGCCCAACTGCACCCAGCCGCTTTGGCGTTCGTAGCGGCCGTAGACCTTGGTGCGCTCGGCGATCAGGTAGTCCGCACCGACCGCGGCACGGCGGCGGTCGTCGCCGGAAACATCGCCTTCGATCTCGCCACCGAGCGTGACACGGTTGTTGACGCGAAAGCCCGCACCCAGGCGAAGCGTGGTGCTTTCGAGCCGGGTTCCGGCGGCCAGCGTGCTGCGGCCGGCTTGCAGACCGCGCTGGCCGATCACCGGCAGGCCGGTGGCGGGGTCGAGCAACTGGCTGCCGAAGCCCAGTGCGCCGCCGCCGCTGCCGCTGGCGATGCTGCCGCTCAGGCCTGCGGTCTGGTCGAAGGGCCAGGTCAAGGCGCCGTTGCCCTGGGTCCCGACGGTCTCGGTCGCGCGGCGCAGGCTGGCGTCGAGCGTCAGCCGGTCGCTGAGCTTCCAGTTCAGCCCCAGTGCGGCCTGCTGGCGGTCGCCTCCGCCGCTGTTGCGGTCCTCGCTCTTCAGCGCGTGGCCGTACACACGCACCGACGGCAGGACCTTGAAGCCGCCTTGCAGCAGCCACTCTTCGCGGCCCCCGGCCAGGGGTGCCGACGCGTTGTTGAACAGCGGCGAGCTGCGGCCCCAGTAGACGCGGGCGTCGCTCCTGTCGCCTTCGTGGGCGAGCTCGACACGCGCCGCCTTGCCTTGCACCTCGCCGCGGCGACCGGCCAGCGCCGGACTGGTGCTGGTGTTGGTCGGATTGGTGTTGACGGTGGACGTGCTCTGGGCGCCTTCGATCACGAGCGCGGTGCGTTCGCCGATGCGCCAGGTGAGGTTGCCGCTCGCCAGGTCGTACGGCGCCAGCGCATTGCGGTCCTTGACCCGCGAGCCGCCGATCTCGAAGCCTTCGCTCAGGCGCCACTGCGCGTCGCCGCCGACGACCCAGAACGGCGTGCCGCCCTGGTCGACCTCGTAGGTCACGCGCAGCGTCACCGGGTTCAGGTCGGCGTCGATGCTGGGCAGGAAGGTGGCCAGCAGGATGCGGCCCGAGAACGGCTCGAAGCTGTAGTCCACCAGCCGCTGCAAAGGCCGCACGCTGAGGATGCGCGAGGGCTGGTTGCGGTCGCGGACCAGGACCTCGATCTTCTCGCTGCCTTCGAGCACGCCGTTGTTGGACAGGCCGTATGGCCCCGAGCCTTGGCTTGCGAACTCCTCCAGCACCTGCTTGAGCGTGTCGCGGAACGCAAACACGTTGCCAACCAGGTTGCCGGCTTCGTGGTGCAGGCGCACGCCGGTGGCGCTGCGGTTGTACTGGCCCAGGCTGCGCTGCTTGAGCGACGCCACCGCGCCCTGGCCGATGGGCTGGCTGAAGCCGTCGCCGGTGACGAAGTCGCCAAACAGCGCGTAGCTCTTGCCCTTGTCCAGCCTCACGTACAGGCGTTCGGTCGAGCGGGCGTCGAAGCTGCGCAGCGAGGCGTCGCCATACACCGGATACAGCTCGTCGGGGCGCACGTCGCGCAGCAGCCGGGCACGGGTGTCGCGGTCGCTGTCGTAGGCCGCGGTCAGCAGCAGGTCGCCGCGGATCGTGCCCTTGAGGTAGAACGCCGCGCGGGCGGCCACGGTGCCGCGCCCGTTGCTGAAGTCACGCGACCAGCTTTCCAGCTCGCGCTCGAACGCGTCGCCGCGCCGCACCGGCTGCAGGCCGACCTTGTTGCGGAAGCTGACGATGCCTTCGATCAAGCCGGCGGCGATCATCGGCCGCAGGTCGGGCACGAACGAGATCGCGCCGCTGGCCTCCTGGTCGCCGGCGGTGATGCGCACGCGCACGTCCTGGGCTTCGGCCGGCGCGAGCAGCGTGAACCGCGCCAGGCCGTTGTCGACCCGGACCTGCACGCCGCGCAGCGTGCGGTCGGCGTCCTGCCGGCGCGGGCCGAACTCGTCGGTGCGGGCGCCGGGCAGCAAGACCCGGCCACCGGAATGCTCCAGCGTCGCGAGCACCGGGCCCTTGAGCGGCTGGCCGTCGCGGCCGAACAGGCGCAGCGTCAGCTCGACCGGGCTCTGGCCGTCGGCCGGCACCGCGTTGCGGTTGACCTCGACGACGATCCGGCCGACCACGGCGTTGGCCGCGTAGCCCGGCCCCTCACGGCCGTCGCCGCGCAGCGCTGTCGGCCGTGCGTCGTCCTGGTCCGGCGAGCGGGGGTGCAACAGGGCCTGACCGGCGGTCGGCGCGGTGTAGCGCACGTCGCTGGGCGAGCCCGGGGGCGGCTGCGACCCGGCACTCGCCTGCGCCTGCGCCTGGGCAGCGAACCCCGGCAGCAGTGCCGCCAGCACCGCCAGCGCCAACGGCCGCAGCCGCGGGAACAAGAGGCGGTCAGCGGCCATCGCTGCCTCCCTTGCCCGTGGTCGAATCCGGCGCCTGGCTGGCGTCGCGCCCGGCCGGTGGTGGACGGTTCATCGGCAATGTCGGCGTCGGCTTGTTCGATTCGTCCTGGGCCGGCCCGGCGGGCTCGCGGCGAGGCCCTCGCGGCTTGGGCGTCTGCTGATTGGCGCCCTCGGTGCCTTGTTGCGGCGAGCGTTGCGTGTCCAGCCCATGCGCCTTGCTGTCGAAGCGCAGCGCCGGGCGGCCTTCGCGCTCGTTTTCAGGCGCCCGCACTTCGCCCTGGGCACGCCGTGCCTTGACCTGTTCAAGCACGGTGTTGGAGCACGAGCCTTCGGCAAAGTCGGCGCGGTGCAACTCACCCGTTTTCAGGTCCAGCCACAGGCTGCCGGCGTCGCCCAGGTTGCGGCTGCTCGTCGTCACCAGGCGCGAGCCCCTGGGCAGGGTGCTCGGGTCAGCGCGCAGCACGGCGCTGCGCGGGCTCAGGCCGCAGACGCTGTACTTGCCCTCGGAGTCGCTGATCAGCGTCGTGCCGTCCTGCATCACCAGGCGGACGCCGGGGATGCCGAGCTCTTCACGGTCCTGGACCTGGTTGTGGTTGCAATCGACGTAGATCTTGCCCAGCACGCAGGCCTCGGTACCGAAGACACCGCCACTGACGCGCACCCGGTGCCGCGCCTGGTTGGTGGCGACGCTGCCGGCCAGCGGGTTGAATGCGGCATCGACGCAGCCGGCCGGTGCGCCGCAGGCGTGCGCCTGGGCGGTGTTGATGCCGTCGCCCTGCTGCGCTCCGACCCCGATCCGCACCCGATAGCGCAGCACCAGAGTGTTGCCCGGGCCCATGGCGCCCAGGTTGAAGGCCAGTCGCGGGCCGACGCCCCCTTGCGGATCGGCAATCGAGCGCTCGCCGACCATCGCCGTCCCGGGGATGTAGGTGAAGCCCGCCGGCAGCCGGTCCACCACCGTGGTCTGCCGCGGCAGCGCACCGGCGGTCACGGTGACGGTGATGCTGTAGCGCACGCTGTCGCCGATCTCGGCCACGGCCTTGTCGCCGGTCTTGGCCAGGCCGATGGCGGTGGGCAGTTGCGGATCGAGCGGGATGTGGTTGTGGATGATGTTCGCGCCGGCCGAGCCGCTGTTCAGCGTCAGGTAGTAGGTGGTGGCGGTACCGGGCGCTGCGATGGGCGCACCCGCTTGCGGCTGCACCGGGAACACCGAGCCGGGTCCGCCCGGGGGCACCAGCGGCCCTGCGGTCGGCGGGATGGCCGTGGACTGGAAGGTGTAGCCGCCCGGAGGCGTCACCGTCAGGCCGAAGGTGCAACTGGCCGGTGACGACGGCGCGAGCAGGTACTGGTAGAAGCCGTCGGCGCCGACCGTCATCGACACCGCAGGCCCGTTGACGGTGTAGCCGCCCAGCGTGGCGCCCACGATGCCGGTGCTCGGATCCCAGCCCGGGCAGGCCCCGACCGGTGCGAAGGTGACGATGGAGCCGGGGACCGGCGCGCGCGTGCCGCTGTCGTAGACCACGCCGCTCGGGTCGACCGGCAGGCTCTGCTGTTGCAGCTCCTGGCCGGCGGCCAGCACGACGGTCAGCGCCGGCGTGGCGCCGGTGCCGACACACGAGCTGGCGCTGCCACCGGGACCGGCTTGCGGGTTGCAGGTGGCCCCTGAGGAGCCCGGCGCGGTTTCGCCGTTGACCGGATAGCCGTAGACGATGCCCGAGCCCGGCTCGCGGAAGCGCACCGCCAGCGGCGCGCCCGGGAGCAGGTTCTCGACCCGGTAGCGGCCGTCGGCACCGGTCGTGGCGCGGCCGACGACCTCGCCGGTTGCCGGGTTCACGATCTCGACCTGCCAGCCCGGCAAGCGGCGGTCGCCGGCATCGAGCAGCCGGCTGCTGCTGCCGCCGTCGAACCACACCGTGCCCGAGATCGCGGCACTGAGCTGCACGATCGTCGGCACGCGGCAGGCGTTGTGCTCGATCACCGCCGTGCACACCGGCAGCGCGGCAAAGTCGCCGTTGTCGAAAGCCGCTCGTTCCGCGGGGGTCGGTGCGCGGGCCGGGATCTCGCCGCCGCCCTCGACCAGCACGAGGTTGTTGAGCGGCGAGTTCGCAGCCGCGGAGGCCGCGACGTTCACGGGCACGACGATGCTCGCCGCGGCGTTGGCACCCGCCGCGATGACGCTGCTGGCGGTGCAGTCGAAGCGGCTGTCGTTGGCCGCGCCGGTGCAGGTCCAGCCGGTGCCAGTGGGCACGGCGTTGAGCGTCAACCCGGCAGGCAGGCGGTCGCGCACGGTGTAGACGCCGTTCGTCGACGCGTTGCCGGCGTTGCGCACCGTGATCGTGTAGCGGCCGACAAAGCCGACCGTGAAGCGGTCCACGCCTTCAAGCCGCTTGCTGACGCGCAGATCGGGCGACTCGGTGATCTCGCCGAAGTTGTTGTCGCTGCTGCGCGCGCCGGGCCGCAGCACGATCTGCGAGATCGCCGACGGAACGGTACCGACACCGGTGGCGCTGCCGCCGGCGCTGCCGGGCGAGGTGATGCCGTTGATCGTGCCGGCGGGCTGCGCCGGTTGCGTCACGGTGTAGTTGCCGGGTCGCAGACCGGGGAAGCTGTAGCGGCCGTCCGGCCCGGTCTGAACCTGCACGTTCACCGGGTTGCCCAGGTCGTCGGTACCGGTCAGCACGAGCGTCACCCCGGGCAGCCCGGCTTCGCCAGCGCCCACCTGGCCGTTGTTGTCGTTGTCGGCGTAGACGATGCCGGCGATGTCGCCGACCGGTATCTCGCCGAAGAAGTTGTCGTCGCTGACCTGGCCCACGCCGAGTGCGATGCCCGCGATGGCGCTGGGTACGGTGCTGACCGCCGTCGCCGTGCCACCGGCCGTGCCCGGGACCGTCGTGCCGTTCACGGTGCCCGCGGGCTGCGCCGGCTCGCGGACGTTGTAGTTGCCGGGCGAAAGCTCGCCGAAGCTCCAGTTGCCGTTGGCGTCGGTGGTGGTGGTGCGATTGACCAGACGCCCGGCGGCGTCGGTGCCGGTGAGCTCGATCGTGACGCCAGGGATACCGGTTTCGCCGTTGTCGATCCGCCCGTTGTTGTCGTCATCCAGCCAGACACGGCCGCTGATCGCGCTGGTGTTCGGGATTTCGGCGAAGTTGTTGGCGCTCGAGCTGCCGCCCGGTGTCAGCAGCGCAATGCCCGCGATGGCACTCGGCAGCGTTGCCGGCGGCGTCGCCGTGCCGCCGGCCGTGCCGGGCAGGGTCTGGCCGTTGCTGGTGCCTGCCGGCTGCTGCGGTTCGGTCACGGTGTAGGTACCGGGCCGCAGGTCGGCGACGTTGTAGCGGCCGTCAGGACCGGTGACGATGTTGCGCGTGACCGCGGCGCCGGTGTCGTCGGTGCCGGTGATGACCAAGGCGACAGCGGCCAGTCCGGCATCCGAGGCGTTGTTCTGGGTCCCGCTGTTGTCGACGTCGATGAACACGGTGCCGGACAGCGCCACCGGCAGGATCTCGGCAAACAGGTTGCCCAACGAATCGCCACCCGCTGGCAGCGCGATGCCGGAAATCGCACTGGGTGTCACCGAGACGGCCGTGGCGGCGCCGCTGGCAGTGCCGGCAATGCTGCCGGCCGTGGTCCGACCATTGAGCGTTGTCGTACCCGCGAAGACCGGCTGCGCCGCCTGCTCGGCAACGGTGTAACCCTCGGGGCCTGCGGCCAGCAGATCGTCGAAGCGCCAGTTGCCGCTGGCGTCCGTGACGGTCGTGCGGCTGACCGCCTGGCCGTTGACGTCAGAGCCCGTCAACGTCACCGTCACGCCGGGCAACGCGCTGTCGCCGGCCTGGCGGCTGCCGTCGTTGTCGGCGTCGAGGATCACACTGCCAGCGACGCTGCCGACACGTTCACCGAAGTGGTTGCCGGGGGAGCCTGCCGGCGGGAGGTCGGTGATCGTGATGCTGTTGGCGCCACCGCTGCCGGCGTTGCCGCCCGGGTTGACGCCTCCATCGGCATAGCCCGAAGGCTGAACCTGGCAGATCGTGTAGGTCAGGTGCGCGGACGCGCCGCTGAACTCGTAGTTGCCGAAGGCACCGGTCAAGGTGCGGGCGACTTCGACGCCGTTGCAGTCGGTGCCGAGCACCAGGCGCAGGGTCACGCCCGGGATGCGGCCGTCGGTCGGCGGCGTGCCGATCTGGCCATTGCGGTCGCGGTCGATGTAGACCGTGCCGGAGATCGGCGCGATCGGCAGCTCGCCGAACAGGTAGTTGATCGCGACATCGCCTGCCGGCAGCAGGATGGCCGAGATCTGGTCGTTCACCGCGGTGGCATTGCCACCCTGGCTGCCGGCGGTGTCGCGACCGTCGTTGAAGACGCCCGATGCAGGCGGAATCGGCCCTTCGGTGACGGTGTAGCCACTGGCGTCGCTTTGCACGAGGTCGTCGAAGCGCCAGAAGCCGGTCGCGTCGGTGGTGGCGGTCCGGCTGACCGGCGTGCCGTTGATGTCGCGGCCGGTCAGCGTGACGCCCACCCCGACGATGCCGACCTCTCCGGCATCTCGCTGGCCGTTGTTGCTGTTGGCCGGGTTGATGGGGCTGAAGTCGGCGTAGACCGATCCGGCCAGCGAGGCCGCCAGTTCGCCGAAGTGGTTGAGCAGCGATCCAGCGGCCGGCAGGTTGGCGATCGCGATGACGTTGGTGCCTGGACTGCTGGCGTTGACGCCGGGGTTCTCGGAGCCGCTGGCATAGCCCGCGGGTTGCGTCTGACAGACCCGGTAGCTGCCACCGGCACGCACGTTGTCGAAGCGGTAGTTGCCGTCGGCGTCGGTCTGCGTTGTCGCCAGCGTGGTCCCGAGGGTGCAGTCAGCGCCTTGCACCAGGCGCAGTGTCACGCCCGGCAGGCGGCCGTCGGTGGGCAGGGCAGCGATCTGGCCGTTGCGGTCGCGGTCCAGGTAGACGGTGCCAGCGATCGAAGCGGCCGGCAATTCGCCGAACAGGTAGCCGCTGGCGTCGCCGCCTGCAGGCAGGGCAATACCGGAGATGACGTCGTTGACCGCCACGCCGCCGCCCGCGGAGCCGGCGGTGTCGCGGCCGTCGATGAAGCTGCCGGCCCCGGGCGGGATCGCCCCCTCGCTGACGGTGTAGCCCTGCCCATTGGGCGCCACCAGATCGGCGAAGCTCCAGCGGCCGTCGGCATCGGTGTCGACGAACCGGTTGACGGGGTTGCCGCGGGCATCGGTACCGGTGAGCGTGATGCGCACACCCGGGATCCCGAGCTCGCCAGCGTCGCGCTGGCCGTTGTCGAAGTTGGCCGGCGTGCCGGCGCCGGTGTCCTGGTAGACCGAACCGGCCAGCGTGGCCAGGGTCTCGCCGAAGTTGTTGTTGGCACTGCCGGCGGGCAGCAGATTCGTCACCGCAATGGCATTGCTGCCGACGACACCCAGCGCACTGCCCGTGCCGTAACCGAGCGGCTGGGTCTGGCAGACGATGTAGTCGCGATAGGCCCGCACGCCGTCGAAGCGGTAGCTGCCGTCGGGCTGGGTGGTCGTCGTCGCGATGGTGGTGCCGCTGCCGCAATCCGCGCCTTGCACCAGGCGCAGCGTCTCGCCCGGCAGGCGGCCGGTTTCGCCAGCGCCAAGCGTGCCGTCGCGGTTGCTGTCGACGAAGATCAGGCCGCTGATCGACGCGAGCTGGATCTCGCCGAAGTTGAACTCGGTGCCGTCGGTGCCGACGGACAGGTCGATGGCCGCGATGCGGTCGGTCCCGGCCGCCGGGGCGTCGGGCTGGGCCGTGCAACCCGCCACGCAGGCCGCGCCGCCGATCAGGCCCGGGTTGACCGGGCCGTTGCTCAGGTTGGTCGGTGTCGCGGGCAGAGGCTCTTCAAGCAGATACGGAATCAGCGGGTCGAGGTTGGCAAAGCTGTAGCGGCCATCGACACCCGTGGTGGCCGTCGCGACCTGCGCCAGCGTCAAGGCGTTGCGCAGGATGACGGTGGCGCCGGGGATCGCGATGTCACCGGCGTTGCGACTGCCGTTGCCGTCGACATCCACGTAGACCTGGCCGGCGAGGCTGGGGCGGCGGACTTCAGGGAAGTTGTAGTTGCCAAGGTCGGTGCCGGCGGGCAGCGCAATCGCCGACCACACCGAACCACCCCCCGGCGCAGCCGCGGCGTAGCTGCCCCCGCCGGCGCCCGGCACCGGCGGGTCGACCGGGCCATTCACAAAGCCTGTGGGCTGGGTCTGGGTGATCGTGTACCCGGCAGGCCCCGCGGGCCCCAGGTTGTCGAAGCGGTAGTTGCCGTCGGCATCGGTGTCGACCTGGCGGTCGACCGGGTTGCCGAAGGCGTCCTCGCCTTGCAAGCGCAGGCGTACGACCGCTATGCGCGGTTCGCTGGCCGCGACCTGCGGCGTGCCGCCATTGGCCCCGTCGCGCAAGCGATCCTGGAACACGGTGCCGGCAAGCGACGATCGCACCACCGGCATCGGGTGGGTACCCACGTTGTTGTTGCCCGGGGTGTCGATGCCGCCGGTCTTGCCGGGGTCCGTGTCGACCGTGGCGGTGTTGACCCCCGTGCCACCGGCCGGGAACGACGTGAACCGGGCCGGGATCGTGACCACGGCCTGCCCGGGGTTGGGCAGGGCGGCGCCATCGAGCTGGCCGAGTGCGCAGGTGACGGTCCGGTCATTGACCGTGCAGCTGCCGTTGCCAGGCTGGAGGCTGCGCGTCCAGGTCACCGGTCCGGTGACTTCAGCCCCCAGCGGAAGTGTGTCGGTCAGGTCGGTCTGCAGCGAGTTGCCCGGGCCGCGGTTCTGCACCGTGACGATCCAGTCGAAGGGCTCCAGCAGGCTCACACTCGCCTTGGACGCCGTCTTCGTGACGCGCAGGTCGACCCGCTGGCGCGTCGTGGTCTGCTCGCCCTCGACGTTGTTGGCCGGCTGCGAGTCGGGCTCGTTGGACGAAGCGGTGGCGGTGTTGGTGTAGACGTCGCCCGTCGGCTGGGGCTGGTCCAGCGCCAGGAAGCGCAGGAAGATGGTCTTGGACTGGTTGGCCGCCAACTCGCCGACCGCCGGGCCGGTGCTTGCGTTGCCGGCCGGCACCGAGCAGGAGAACGGCGGGATCGCCGACCCCGGGACCGAAGGCGCATTGCTGGCGCCCGGGCACAGCGTCGGGGCGTTGCAGGTGGCGGAATTGAAGCTCACCGTGTCGCAGACGAACTGAATGCGCTTGCCTGCCGGCGGCACCATGTTCTCGCTGATACGGACGTTGGTCGCAAACGACGGGCCGCTGTTCGTCACGCGGACGGCGTAGCTCATGACCGCACCCGTGCCGGGCAGGTAGCCGACCGGATCGACCACCACGCCGCCGAAGACGTCAGCCTTGTTGGTGACCAGATCGACCTGAGCCGCATTGACGGTGAGCGCTGCGTTTCGGCTGTTGTTGCCGTTGTCGCCCCCGGCCGGGTTCTCGACCGTGCTCGTGCTCACCGATGCAGAGTTGGACACCGCACGCACGCCGTTGCCGGCCTGGAAATTCGGCCGCACCACCAGCGTCACCGACTGGGTCTCGCCGTTGGCCAGGCTGCCGATCGTGCAGCTGAAGCTGGCGTTGCCCGGCGCCAGCACGGCGCCGGCGGCGATGCTGCAACTTGAACCCGCCTTCGACGAGGCGACCGAAACGACGGTGAAACCCGAATCGCCCCCCGGAAACGCGAAGGTGTCGACGAGGCTGACGTTCTGGGCCGTGGACGGGCCGCTGTTGCGGAACGCAAGCGCGTAGGTCGCGTTTTCCCCGGCACGCACTGGATTCGGTGTGACGGTCTTGCCCGTCATTTCGATGTCGGCAATGGGCTCGACGGTGACGGTGTCACTGGCCGAGTTGTTGCCCGGGTTCGGATCGCCCTGGGCCGTGTTGGACACGGTGGCGGTGTTCGTGAACGGGCCGCCGTCGTTGAACGGCCGGTTGACACGGATCACGATGTCCGCGATGTCGCCCTGCGCGAATTGCCCACCCGACTGGTTGCAAGTGACCGTGGCGCCCGCCACCGTGCAGTTGAAGGTGGCCGGTGTTGCACCGGTCACCGTGACGCTCTGCACCGCCACCGTCGTGCGACCGGCGATGAACAGTCCACCCGGGATCGTGTCGACCACGCGCACACCGGTGGCGGTCTCGGCGGTCGGGGAGACATTGCTGACACGCAGGTTGAACTCGACGAAGGCTTCGCCCGTCGACACGAGCTTGTCGGCTCCAACCGGAGTGGTGGTGGTCTTGGCGATGGCCAGGTCGGGCCGCACCACGGTGGAGTTGCTGCTCCGGGTGACGCAGTCGTTGCCGGGGTTCGGATCGCCTTCAAGCGGCGGCCGGGCGGTGGCAGCGCCCGAACCGGCCGGCACCGACCCGCCGCTGCATGCCGTGTTGGTCACTGCGCCCGAAGCGGTGGCCGTGGTGATGATGCGCAGGATCGGCAGCCGGTCGCCGACGTTCAAGCCCGCTGCGTTGGGATGGTCGCAGACGACGACGGCCCCATCGGGCACGCAGGTCCAGCCCGTGCCAGAGAACGAAACATAGGTCTCGCCGGTCAGCACCTCCACCACGCGCAGGGGTCCGGTCGCACGCCGCGGACCGTTGTTGAACACCTGGATGTCAGAGGTCAGCTGCGAGCCCTGGGCCACCGGGTTGGGGCTCTTGTCCTTGACCAGGCGCAGGTCCGCGCCGTCCGGCAGCACCTGGACATTGACACTGCCGCTGTTGTTGCCGGGGTTGGGATCGTTGGAGTCCGCGGCGATGGTCGCGGTGTTGGTGTACGTCGTGCCGACCGGGCCAACGGCCGCGTTGTCCGGCGCAGTCGCCACGAGGGCAATGTCGTCGGTGGCCGTGGTCGGGAAACTGGCACGCGTGCAAGTCACCGTTCCGGCGGCGTGGCCGCAACTCCAGTTCGGTCCGCTTGCGGAAACGAAGGTCCAGCCGGCGGGCAGCGAATCGGTGACCACGGCATTGACCGCCGTGGCCGGGCCGGCATTGCGCGGCTGGATGCGGAAGGTCGCGTTTGCGCCTGCCACCACGGGCGTGCCCGAGGTCACGGACTTGTCGTCGATCCGGATGTCGGCGCCCGGCAGCACGGTGGTGTTGGCCACCGCCGTGTTGTCGGTGGTGTCGGGGTCGGGGACGCCGCCGGCAACACCAGGGGCCACCGATGCCGTGTTGGTCACCGTGCCACCACTGGCGTTGACCGTGCCCACCAGCGTCACGACCGGGATCGGCGCGCCGACGCCATGCGGCCCCGGATGGGTACACGTGACCCGCTGGTTGACACGCGAGCAGGTCCAGCCCGTGCCAGTGGCCGAAACGAAACTCACGGACGGCGGCAGGTCGTCGACGATCTGGAGGCTGCCCGCGGCGTTGGGTCCGGCATTGCTGACGGTCAACGTGTAGGTGACGTTGCTGCCCCCGACGACCGGGTCGGGCGAATCGGACTTCGCCAGAGCGAGGTTGGCCCCGCTGACCACCGAGGTGGTCTGGTTCTGGACGTTGTTGGCGTTGTTCGTGTCGTTGCTCGACGTGATGGTCGCTGTCGAGACCAAGGTCGCCGGGCCGGGACCGAGCGCCCGAAAGCGAATCGGCAGCGTCCTGACGTCACCGCCCAGGGGACCGATCGTGCCAAGCACGCACTCGACGCGCTGGGGCAACGGTGGGGCCGCAGCCAGCAGGGAACAGCCCGCAGGTGCGTCAACAAAGCTTGCCCCGGCCGGGACCGGTACGGTCAGGCGAACGTTCAGCGCCGCCGCGACGGCGTTGTTGTCGATGATCGACGTCAGCGTGACGATGCCGCCGGCCGGTACGGGATCGGGATCGTCCGTGTACGAAGCGATCTGCGGGTCGGCCGCCCAGGCCTGCAAAGCCAACGCCGGCGCGAACACCAACAGCCCGAGAGCAAACCAGAATGCCCCACGGGCCTGCAACTGCTTGATCATCCTGAGAAGTTGGCGATCCGTCTTGTCGTTTGCGAACAAGTGTGCATGAAGTCACAGCCGGGTCGAATTTAGCGTTTCACCCACATACATCAATGGAGCAACAGATGGACATGCAGTCGATCAACACCTTCCTGAGCACGACGCTCAGCGAGCTCGCCGTGAAGATCGCCGCCGCGATCGCGATGTGGATCGTCGGCCGATGGCTGATCGGCAAGGTCGTGGCGGGCATGCAGGCGGCGATGAACCGCAACAACGTCGACCCGACGCTGACCAAATACCTCGGGTCCATCGTCGCCATCGCGCTGAACATCGCGCTGGTCATCGGCATCCTCGGCTACTTCGGGATCCAGACGACCTCGTTCGCGGCCATGCTCGCCGGCGCCGGAGTCGCCATTGGCGCGGCCTGGAGCGGCATGCTCGGCAACTTCGCGGCCGGGGCCTTCATGCTGGTGCTGCGGCCGTTCAAGGTCGGTGACTTCGTCCAGGTCGGCGGCATCACGGGCACCGTCCACGAACTGGGCCTGTTCGGCACGACGCTGGTCACGCCGGACAACGTCATGACGCTGGTCGGCAACGGCAAGATCTTCGGCGACACGATCATGAACTACTCGGCCCGGCCGTCGCGCCGCGTCGAGCGCACCGCGCAGCTTGCCGGCAGCGTCGATCCGCTCGAGGCCGTCGCGCTGTTCAAGGCCGAGATCGCGAAGATCCCGAACGTGCTCGCGGAGCCCGCACCCGAGATCTCGGTGCTCGACATGAACCTCGTCGGCCCGGTGATCGCGGTACGGCCGTACTGCCACACCGACCACTACTGGCAGGTCTACTTCGAGACCAACGAGGCGATCCTGCGCGTCGCCAAGGCGGCCGGCTGGGCCGCACCGACGCCGACGACGATCCTCAAGCAGGCTTGAGCGAGGCTGGCCCCGTCAGGCCAGCTTCAGCAGACCCAGCAGCGACAGTGCCAGCACCAGATAGCGCGTGGCCTTGCCCAGAGCGATCCAGAACAGGCTGGACCAGAACGGCATCCTCAGCCAGCCGGCGGCGAGCACCAGGGCGTCTCCGACCAGCGGCAGGAACGACAGGAACAGCGCCGGCGGACCCCAGCGCGCCAGCCGCTGGGCGTTGGCACTGTTCAGGTCGACCTTGACCTTGGCGAACCGCTGCATGCCACGCCGGGCACCGACGCCCATCCCGAAGGTCAGCACACAGCCCAGCACATTGCCCAGCGTGGCCACGGCAAAGGCCTGCCAGACGATGGCCGGGAAGGCCGTGACCAGCGCCGTCATCACGACCTCGCTGGAGCCGGGCAGGACGGTGGCCGAGATGAAGGCCGACACCAGCAGGCCCCAGAGGCCGGCATCGGCACTCATCCAGCCTTGCAGCCACGTTTGCAGGTCGTTGATCCAATCGAGCATGTCGCCGATTGTCAGTGCCGTTTGCGGCGGCTCAGCGTCAATGCATCACAGCGGCAGCGCCGTTGTGGCCTTCAGCCGTCGCAGCACGAAGCTGGTCTTGCAGTCCTGCACGCTGGGGTGCTTGAGCAGACAGTCCATGACGAATCGCGAGTAATGCGCCATGTCGCGGACCAGCACGCGCAGCAGATAGTCCATCTCGCCGGTCAACGCCGAACACTCCACCACCTCGGGCCAGGCCTGCACCGCCGCGGCAAACGCGTCCATCGGATTGCGGCGGTCGCTGTGTTTCTCAAGGCGCACGGTGATGTAGGCCGTGAGCCCAAGCCCCAGCCTTTCAGGCGCCAGCAACGCAGCGTAGCCGGCGATGACGCCACTCTCCTCAAGCCGCTTCACCCGGCGCAGGGTTGCGCTGCTGGACAGGCCCACCTGCGAAGCGAGCTCGTCGTAGGTGATTCGGCCCTGGCCTTGCAGGGCCTGAAGGATGCGCCTGTCGATGCCATCCAGCGTGATCGGGTCGTTCATCTGCTGATTCTCGCCAGAATCCTGCGCCATTGACTCGTTCTGCGCCGATTCACGCAGACACCTTGCGCGGCAGGCCTTCTACAGTGCACGCTTTTGCCCGCTGCGCCAGCCACAAGAAGGAGCGAGACATGCAGTTCACCCCCTGGGACAACCCGATGGGCACCGCCGGCTTCGAGTTCATCGAATACGCTGCGCCAGACCCGGCGGCGATGGGTGCGCTGTTCGAGCGCATGGGTTTCGTGCCCATCGCCCGCCATCGGCGCAAGCAGGTCACGCTGTACCGCCAGGGCGGCATCAACTTCATCGTCAACGCCGAGCCGGATTCATTTGCCCAGCGGTTTGCCCGCCTGCACGGACCCAGCATCTGCGCCATCGCCTTCCGTGTCGACGACGCCAAGGCGGCTTACGAGCGTGCGTTGTCGCTGGGCGCCTGGGGTTATGCCGGTACGGCCGGTCCGGGGGAGCTCAACATCCCGGCGATCAAGGGCATCGGCGACAGCGTGATCTACCTCGTGGACCGCTGGCGCGGCAAGGGCGGCGCGCAGGACGGCGAGATCGGCAACATCGGCTTCTTCGACGTCGACTTCGTGCCGCTACCGGGTGCCACACTGAACCCGGTGGGCCATGGCCTGACCTACATCGACCACCTGACGCACAACGTGCACCGCGGTCGCATGTCCGAATGGGCCGACTTCTACGAGCGCCTGTTCAACTTCCGCGAGGTGCGCTACTTCGACATCGAGGGCCAGGTCACCGGCGTCAAGAGCAAGGCCATGACCAGCCCCTGCGGCCACATCCGCATCCCGATCAACGAAGAAGGCAACGAGAAGGCCGGACAGATCCAGGAGTACCTGGACAAGTACCACGGCGAGGGGATCCAGCACATCGCGCTGGGCTCGACCGACCTGCATGCCACGGTCGATGCGATGCGCACCCGGGGCGTGAAGCTGCTCGACACCATCGACACCTACTACGAGCTGGTCGACAAGCGCATCCCCGGCCACGGCGAAGACGTCGCGGCGCTCAAACAGCGCAAGATCCTGGTCGACGGCAAGGCCGGCGAGCTGCTGCTGCAGATCTTCAGCGAAAACCAGCTCGGGCCGATCTTCTTCGAGTTCATCCAGCGCAAGGGCGACCAGGGCTTCGGCGAGGGGAACTTCAAGGCCTTGTTCGAGAGCATCGAGCTCGACCAGATGCGCCGTGGCGTGCTGGCGAAGGCCTGACGCGGAGGCTGACCCGAAATGGATCGCCGCGACAAGTCCGTCAACCAGGGTGTGGCCCCGGTGACCTACGGCCAGGGCGAAAGGCCACCTCGCGGCGACTACGCCAAGGCCAGCGCCGACTACACCTGCGAGCAGGACTGGGCGCAATACAGCGCCGCCGACCACGACACCTACCGGCGGCTCTACACCCGACAGCTGCAGCAACTGCCGGGTCTGGCCTGCGACGAGTTCATCGCCGCGGTGCAGCAGCTCGGCGCGCCGGACCGGATCCCGCGGTTTGTCGACGTCAACCAGAAGCTCCAACCGGCGACGGGCTGGCAGATCGTCGCCGTTCCGGGCCTGATCCCGGAAGAAGCCTTCTTCGCCTTGCTGGCGGCACGCAGGTTTCCGGTGACGGACTGGATCCGCAAGCCCGAAGAGTTCGACTATGTGGTCGAGCCGGATGTCTTCCACGACCTCTTCGGCCACGTGCCACTGCTGTTCAATCCGGTGTTTGCCGACTACATGCAGGCCTACGGCGCAGGGGGTCTCAAGGCCAGCCGGCTGGATGCCTGCGAGCTGCTGGCGCGGCTGTATTGGTACACGGTCGAGTTCGGTCTGATCTCGACACCGGCCGGATTGCGGGCCTATGGCGCCGGCATCCTCAGCTCCGCTGGCGAACTGCGCCACAGCGTCGGGGCTCCCGAGCCGCGTCGCGTCGGCTTCGATCTGCGACGGCTGATGCGCAGCCAGTACAAGATCGACACCTACCAGGCGACCTACTTCGTGATCGACAGCTTCGATCAGCTGTTCAAGGCCACCGAGCCCGACTTCACGCCGGTCTACCGCGAAGTCCGGGCCCAGATCGCCAGCCACGGCGAGGTCGCTGCCGGCCAGGTGCTGGACGGCGAACGCGAGTTCGCGATCGCCTAACCGGCTCGGGGGTCCGGAGGCCTTTCGGCCAGCCAGCGCTGCAACTCGGCCCAGGGCTCGCCGTGGTCGGCCATCTCGACGTGGGCCTGGCCATCGAGGTGGCGCATCTGCGCCCCGGGCCACTGCGCCAGCGAAGGCGGGAAGACGATGTTGTCGCAGCTGCTGAAAAACGCCGTGGTCGCTGCGGGCAAGTGGCTGTCGGACTCGGTCTGCACCAACGCCTGCAACCAGGCCGAGCCGCGGCGCATCTGTCGGCCGTTCGCGCTGAAGGCCAGGGCGGCAACGGCGGTGCCCTGGTGCGGCGTGCCGATGGTGATCAAGCGGTGGATGATGCCGGTCACGGCCCCCGACCCGGCCGATGCCGCCCACGCCCGCACGACCAGTCCGCCCATGCTGTGCGCGACGACCACCGACGGCATCCCCGTGGCCTGCTGCACGCGGCGCAGCGCGGCATCGAGCGTCTCGACGTAGCGCGGGATGCCGCCAAAGGGAGGCTCCAGAGTCACAGCAACAAAGTGCACGCCATCCGCGCGCAGCCGGGCCATCCATCGGTTCCAGAAGCCGCGGTTGCAGAAGAAACCATGGACCAGCACCACACCGCGTCGACCGGTCGGATGGGCAGGCAAGTTGTCGGGTTGCGCGGCATGGCGGAACGGCTGTTGCCAGAAGAACACGCGCGGCGCGGCGACCACCTCGCCCAGCCAGGCGCGCAACCATTGGCCGACCCTCGGGCGCGGACCGGGATCGTCGGGTTTGCGAGCCCACGCCGCCCAGCTGAACTCGATGGCCTGGCTCCAGGCATGCACGCTCAGCACCACGAGCGCGCCAAACAGGCCCCAGCCGGATTCCCCAGCGGCCACACCCCAGGCCAGCAGCCCCAGCGCCAGCAGGACGGCACTGGCCAGCACCGCGCGCATCAGGCGAGCCAGCATCACGGTCCGGCGATGGCGTTGCCGCGGCTTCAGGCCAGGGCCTGGGGTTGGACACCCAGTCGCTGCGCCAGGCCCGCCGCCAGTCGCGCGGCCTGGCCATAAACCGACAGCTGAGGGTTGGCGCCGATGCTGGTCGGAAAGATCGACCCGTCGTGGACCGACAACCCCGGCAGTTGCCAATGCAGACCATCGGGCCGGACCACGCCCATCTGCGGCTGGCCGGCCATGCCGCAGCCCCCCATCACATGGGCACTGACCACCCGCGTCACGTAAGGCCGCATCGGCAGCGTCGTGAGCACGTCCTTGGCCTGTTGCCAGCTGGTGCACAGCGGCGCCAGTTCGTGCACCGGCTGCACGCTCCTGGCGCCGGCGGCGAACTGGATCTCGGCCATGCTCAGCAGCGCTCGACGAGCCCCCTCAAGCACATAGTCGTTCAGGGGGTAGTCGAGTTGCGGCGAACCATCGCCTCGCAGCTTGACCTTGCCCCCGGTGGATTCGGGGTGGAAGCCATCGCGCAGCAACGCCAGCAAGGCATGCGTGTTGGCAAACGACTTCATGGCCTGGGCCTGCATCGCCCCGAAACCCGACAGCGACGACGAACCGATCACAGGATGCAGCGGCGGTGCTTCGAGCTTGTAGCCGATGGCCCCGTCGATCGGCTGGGTGTCCAGGAAGTGGTCGGTGTAGATGGTCTGAGGCGCGCCATGCCAGCCCTCGACCTTCTGGTCGAACAACGAAGTCGAGATCACGACCGGATGCAGGAAGGTCCTCACCCCGAGCCGGCCGTGCGGATCCGGCACCTTGGATCGCATCAGCAGCGCTGGCGAGTTGATCGCACCGCCCGCCACGACAACATGCCGCGCCCGAACCTGGACGGGCCCGGCTGTCGTGCGTTCGACGCCATTGGCCAGCACCGGCACGCAGTGGAGGCCGACCGCGCTGCCGGCTTCGATCAGGACCCGCTCGGCACGTGTTTCGACCAGCAGCACCGCACCGGCGTCCAGCGCCGCCGGCACCGTTGTAACCAGCATCGACTGCTTGGCGTTGGTCGGGCAGCCCAGGCCGCACGAGCCGAGATTCCAGCAGCCCTTGACATTGCGCATGATCGCCGCGGCGGGAATCCCCAAGCGCTTGGCGCCGAGAGCCAGCAGGTCGTTGTTGACGTTTGGCGGCACCAGCCAGGGGCCGATGGACAGCCGCTGCTCGACCTGCTGAAACCAGGGCGCCATGGCTTCGTCCGTCAGTTCGGGCAGGGCGAAGTGGTCGCGCCACCAGGCGAGCGTCGCCGAGGGGGTGCGGAACGAACTCGTCCAGTTGACCGTCGTCGAGCCCCCGACACATCGGCCCTGCAGGATGCCAATGGCCTGGTCGGCGGTCTTGCGGCTGGCCGATTCCTGGTACAGCTGCGGGTAGGCCTCGGACTCGAGCTGCCGGAAGTCCCGGCTGCTCTTCAGCGGGCCTTCTTCGACGATCACGACACGCAGTCCGGCCTTTGCCAGCACTTCGGCGGTGATGCCCGCACCGGCGCCGGACCCGACGATGGCAACGTCGCACTCCAGTTTGGCGGGCAAGGCCGCATGCGCGCCGCCATGCACCTTCCAGCCACGGGCCAGGCCGTCGACGATGGGATCGGGGATGTTGCTCATTTCAGAGAGTGGATTCGGTCGCGGACCCGCTCAGACGCTCGGCGGGCCGGGGTAGCCGATCGCTGGCCAGGTGCCAGGATCAGCAAACCATGCGGCATTGCTCAGATCACGCAGGGCATGGAACAGCTGCTGCCTGACCGCCAGCCGGCTTGTGCGAAGAGCCTGCAGCGCCGATTGCACTTCGGCGGTGGTGGCCTCTGTCCAGTCGCGGCCCAGGCCGGCCAGGGCCAGCCGCCCTGGCGCCGTGGGCAGGAGCGTGCAGATCTGCGCCAGTTCCGCCTGTGTCGCGGGGGCGAGTGCCGACAGTGTTGTCTCCAACCGCTGCAGCCAGGCATCGAGCGCCGCCGAACGCGCGGCGGGTTCGGTCGGAACGAGAGAGTCCAGCACCGCCAGCGCCACGCTGCGAAACATCGCCCGCGCCGCAGGCGAGAGCCGCCCGTCGTGCCATCCCGGCTGCAGCATCAGCGCTGCGCCACCCCCTGCCGCGGCCAAGACCACCGTCCCGGCCAGACCCAGCTTCAACAGACCCCGTCGATTCATGTCGGCGAGTGTTGCATCATTGACTGCAGGCCCTGTAGAGGGCTGCAACCAATCCAGCGCGGTCTCCAGCCGCTTCCCTCCTTGAACGCCACGGGCATCGCCATCCTCGAACACCTGCGCGCCGTTGAAGCCGAGCGCGCAGCCAGACGGTCCGACCCCGCGTTGGGGGCCGCCTGCCTGGTTGTCAAGGAGCGCCAGCACGAGCGTTTTGTGGCCTGTTACTCGGATGTGCTGGCCACTCCGCGTTGGGGAGATGCGGCGCGCTTCTTTCTCGAAGACTTGTACGGCCCTGGGGATTTCAGTCGCCGCGACAGCGAGTTCGCGCGGGTCGTTCCCAGCCTGGTGCGGTTGTTTCCGACCGGCATCGTGCAGACCGTTGCAACCTTGGGCGAATTGCACGCCTTGTCGGAGCGGTTGGATACCGCCATGGCCCGGGCCTGGCCAGACCCGGCCGATCGCGCGGACGACTGGGGGGTCGACTATGGCCACGCGTGGCGAGCGGTGGGCCAACCGGAGGCTCGCCAGCGGCAGATCGCGCTGATGCTCGATGTCGGGCGCGCACTTGATCGCTACACGCGGAATCCAGTCTTGAGGCACTCGCTGCGCCTCATGCGCGGGCCGGCGCAGGTCGCGGGACTGGGCGAACTGCAAAGCTTTCTGGAGAACGGCTTCGACACCTTCTCCGCGATGAAGGGCGCTGAACCTTTCCTGGGCATGATCGCCCAGCGAGAGTCGTCGTTGGTGAGTCGGCTGTTTGCCGGTCAGTCGATGACAGTTGCCGTGAAAGGCTTGCCGGGCCGTCTTTGACCGTTCGGTCACGGCAGGCAAGCGTTGGATCTTCCGCGGTGCCTCGGTCCCCAGGGCAAATCCGCTTTTCGCCGCTTCGCTGTTTGGACACGATCAGCCATCCGGCGCGCCAGAGGCGTCACTCCAAGACTCAGCATGTCCACATCGTTGCCCCACCCCTGGCTTGCCCAGTACCCGCCGGGCGTTCCGTCCAGCGTCCAGACCAACGTCTACCGCAATCTGGCGGACCTGCTGGAGGAATCGTTTCGAAAGTACGCGCGGCGCGATGCTCTTGCGTGCATGGACACGCGGCTGAGCTACCGGGCAGTGGACGAAATGTCCTGCAGTCTTGGGGCCTGGCTGCAGTCCCTGGGCTTGAGCAAGGGTGCTCGAGTGGCGCTGATGATGCCCAACGTCCCCCAGTACCTGGTGGCGATTGCCGCGGTGCTGCGGGCTGGCTACACCGTTGTCAATGTCAACCCGCTGTACACCCCGCGCGAGCTTGAGCACCAGTTGCGGGACTCGGGTGCCGAAGTGTTGATCGTGCTCGAGAACTTCGCGACCACCGTCGAGGAGTCGATCGGCGCCACCAGTGTTCGCCACGTTGTCCTGGCAGCGATGGGCGACCTGCTGGGCTGGTGGCGTGGCCGCTTCATCAACTTCATGGTTCGCCACGTGGCGCGGATGGTTCCGGCTTTCCGGCTCCCGCTGAGCGATGGCCGTCAGGTGATTCGGTTCGCCGACGCGCTCGGCAAAGGTCATGGGATGAACCTGAAGCGTGTCGACATCTCGCCGGATGACGTCGCCTTCCTGCAGTACACCGGCGGCACGACCGGTGTTTCAAAGGGTGCCACGCTCCTGCATCGCAACGTGGTGGCCAACATCCTTCAGACCGAAGCCTGGTACGGCCCGATGCTGCAGAAGCTGGGTGATAAGCCGATGACGGTGGTCTGCGCACTGCCGCTGTATCACATCTTTGCGTTGACGGTGTGCGCGCTGATGGGCGCGCGCCTGGGTTCGATGAATCTGTTGATTCCCAATCCTCGTGACATCCCAGGCTTCATCAAGACTCTGGCCAAGTACAAGGTGCATTTGTTCCCAGCTGTGAACACGCTGTTCAACGCGCTGGCGAACGAAGCGGACTTCAAGCGGTTGGACTTCTCGGAGCTGGTGATATCCGGCGGCGGCGGAATGGCCGTTCAGCAGGCGACCGCTGATAAGTGGCTCAAGGTGACGGGCTGTCCGATCGCCGAGGGCTACGGCTTGTCCGAGACATCGCCTGTCGCGACGATGAATCGGGTCGATTTGCATGAGTTCACCGGGACCATCGGGTTGCCCGTCCCTGGAACCGAGATTGCGATCCTCGACGACGATGGCAATGCGGTACCTGAGGGCATGCCAGGCGAGATCTGCATCCGAGGTCCTCAAGTGATGGCTGGTTATTGGCAGCGGCCCGATGAAACAGCGAAGGTCATGACCACGGACGGCTTCTTCAAGTCCGGGGATGTCGGTGTGATGGATGAACAAGGTCGAATCAGGATCGTCGACCGAAAGAAGGACATGATCCTGGTCTCTGGTTTCAATGTTTACCCGAACGAGATTGAGCAGGTGGTTTCGCTGCATCCGGGCGTACTTGAGTGCGCGGCGATCGGCATCCCGGACAGCAAGTCTGGAGAGGCAGTCAAGTTGTTCGTTGTGAAGTCAGATCCAACACTGTCGGAGGACGACGTCGCCAGCTACTGCCGCGAGAACTTCACAGCCTACAAGCGGCCCAAGTACATCGAGTTTCGAGATGATCTGCCCAAGAGCAACGTAGGCAAGATCCTGAGACGAGAGTTGCGACCTGCAGTCGGGTGAGCAACCCTTCCATCCTGAGGCGTCTGGGCTCCGTTGGCGCCACGGTGTTCGAACGGGGGTGGCTGTCGTCCAACAACATCCTCATCCGCGGGGAAGTCGGTGATCCGGTCGTCCTGGTCGACACGGGTCATGTGAGTCATGCCGAGCAGACGCTGGATCTCGTAGCCACAGTTCTGCGTGGAGCACGGCTCGATGCTGTACTCAATACCCATTTGCACTCAGACCATTGCGGCGCGAATGCATCGCTTGCGCGCAGGTTCGAGTGTGACGTGATGGTTCCAGTGGCGAGCTTCGACGCCGCAAGGCAGTGGGACGACGCGGCACTCAGCTTCCGTGAAACAGGCCAATCCTGCGAACGCTTCAATCCGACACACTCGGTGAGTCCAGGGTCACGGCTTCGACTCGGGAGCATGAGTTGGGAGGCCATCCCGGCCTGTGGGCACGACGACCAGGCGCTCATGTACTTTCAGGCGGACCACGGGGTGCTCATCAGTGGTGATGCGCTATGGGAGTCGAGGGTAGCGGTCCTCTTTCCGATGCTCCAAGGGCGCGACGGGATCGCCGGTGCGTTGAAGACGTTGGACGTGATCGAGTCGCTGGATCCGCGGGTGGTGGTGCCCGGTCACGGCGCGGCATTCGATACTTCCGCGCGTGCACTCAGAACGGCCAGGGCTCGGCTGCTGGCTTTCGCCGAGGATCCAGACAAACACACCCGCTATGCGCTGAAGGCCCTGCTGGTCTTCCACTTGATGGAGCAAGGCGTTGTCACGGAGCCTCGCGAGCGGCTATCGGACTGGGTGTTGGGCAGCTCCATTTTCGAACGAGTGCTTCCTGGTTCAGCAGAGGCTTCGCGCCAACTGTGCGATCGCTGCATCGACGAGTTGATCGCGACAGGCAGCCTGATTCAGGGCTCGACGAGCGGAAGCATTGAGCTACCCAGAAACTGAACGGGCCGGGTCTGGAAACCCGTGGTCATTTGAGCGCAGGCAGATGAGTGCAGACAAACTGCGGTCCGCAAAAAAGGAAACGGCCCGATTGTCTCCAATCGGGCCGCTCACATAAATAGCCTGACAATGTCCTACTTTCACACGGGAACCCGCACTATCATCGGCGCAAGAGCGTTTCACTGTCCTGTTCGGGATGGGAAGGAGTGGGACCACTCTGCCATGGTCATCAGGCTTGACTTGTCGCCGCGCTGCTCCTGGGCAACGCGGCCAATTCAATGAGTCGAACCAATTAGATTGCGTCTTGTGCATAACGCGTGACTCAAATCAAGTCACGATCAAAGTTATAGGGTCAAGCCTCACGAGCAATTAGTACCGGTCAGCTTAACGCATTGCTGCGCTTCCACACCCGG
>JAJTGU010000189.1 GCA_021297985.1 Rubrivivax sp. | reverse complement strand
GACTTCCTGGGCGACGTGGTCTGCGGCGGCTTCGGCCTGCCGATCGCGCGCGACATGTGCCAGAAGGTCATCGTCGTCGCCAGCAACGACCTGCAGAGCCTGTACGTCGCCAACAACGTGTGCAGCGCGGTCGAGTACTTCCGCAAGCTCGGCGGCAACGTCGGCGTCGCCGGCGTCGTGATCAACAAGGACGACGGCACCGGCGAGGCTCAGGCCTTCGCCACGGCGGCCGGCATCCCCGTACTGGCGGCGATTCCGGCTCACGAAGACATCCGCCGCAAGAGCGCCAGCTACGAGATCATCGGCCGGCCCGGCACCCAGTGGGCCCCGCTGTTCGAGGAACTGGCCACCAACGTCGCCGAGGCGCCCCCGATGCGGCCCAGGCCGCAGACGCAGGACCAGTTGCTCGGCCTCTTCAGCGCCGAGGTGACCGGCCGCGACTTCAAGATGGAGCCGGCGACCGTGTTCGACATGGTCGGCAAGAACGAGATCGTCAAGCCCACCCTCGAAGTGGTCTACGACGCAGCGTAACGGCAGCAGACACCATGAGCACCGCGTCCGCCGTACCCAACCCTGCCGCCCTGCAAGGTGACGGCCTGGGTTGCCACTCCGGCAAGGAGCAGATGCTCGCCGCGGCGCAGTCCGCCGGCAAGAGCGAGGTGCTGCAGCAGTACGCCCGGGACTACCCGCTGCCCGAAGGCGCGGGCCCGCACGACCAGCCGCAGAGCATGTGCCCGGCCTTCGGCTCGTTGCGCGTGGGCCTGCGCATGCGGCGCACCGCCACCATCCTGAGCGGCAGCGCTTGCTGCGTCTACGGGCTGACCTTCACCAGCCACTTCTACGGCGCCCGCCGCAGCGTCGGCTACGTGCCCTTCAACAGCGAAAGTCTCGTCACCGGAAAGCTGTTCGAGGACATCCGCGAGTCGGTGCATGCCCAGGCCGACCCCGAAAAGTACGACAGCATCGTCATCATCAACCTCTGCGTGCCCACGGCCAGCGGCGTGCCGCTGCAGCTGCTGCCCAAGCAGATCAACGGCGTACGGATCATCGGCATCGACGTGCCCGGTTTCGGCGTGCCGACCCACGCCGAGGCGAAGGACGTGCTCGCCGGCGCGATGCTGAGATACGCCCGCACTGAAGCCGAAGCCGGCCCGGTGACGGCGCCGCGCAACGGCATCTCCTCCAAGCCCACCGTGACGCTGCTCGGGGAGATGTTCCCGGCCGACCCGATGATCATCGGCGCGATGCTCGATCCCATGGGCCTGGCCGCCGGGCCGGTGGTGCCGACACGCGAGTGGCGAGAGCTGTACGCCGCGCTCGACTGCGCAGCGGTGGCCGCGATCCACCCGTTCTACACCGCAAGCGTGCGCGAGTTCGTCACCGCAGGGCGCACGGTGGTGGCTTCGGCACCGGTCGGCTTCGACGGCACCGAGGCCTGGCTGCAGGCCATCGGCAACGCCTGCAACATCGGCCAGGCACAGATCGATGCAGCCAAGAACCGTTTCCTGCCGGCCATCAAGGCCGTGCTGGCGAAGACGCCGATCAAGGGCCGCATCACCGTCAGCGGCTACGAAGGCAGCGAGCTGCTGGTGGCGCGCTTGCTGATCGAAAGCGGCGCCGAGGTGCCCTACGTCGGCAGTGCCTGCCCGAAGACCGAGTGGAGCGCGCCCGATCTGGCATGGCTCGAATCGCGCGGCGTGCACGTCCAGTACCGCGCCTCGCTCGAGCAGGACATCGCCGCTGTGCGCGAGTTCAAGCCCGACCTGGCCATTGGCACCACACCCGTGGTACAGGCGGCGAAGGCGGCGACGATTCCGTCGCTCTACTTCACCAACCTCATCTCGGCACGGCCGCTGATGGGCCCGGCCGGCGCAGGTTCCCTGGCCCAGGTGGTCAACGCGGCCATCGGCAACAAGGTGCGCTTCGAGCAGATGCGCGAGTTCTTCGACGACGTCGGTGGCGGCGACAAGGCCGGTGTCTGGGAAGGGTTGCCGCAAGAGCGCCCCGAATTCCGCACCGAGACCAAGCGCCAGGTCATCAAGCTCCTGAAGAAGCGCAAGGCCGAGGAGATGATCTGATGTTTGTCATCGATCACGACCGGGCGGGTGGCTACTGGGGTGCCGTGTACGTCTTCACGGCCATCAAAGGCCTGCAAGTCATCATCGACGGCCCGGTGGGCTGCGAGAACCTGCCCGTCACCAGCGTCCTGCACTACACCGACGCGCTGCCGCCGCACGAACTGCCCATCGTCGTCACCGGCCTGGCCGAAGAGCAACTCGGCCGCGAAGGCACCGAAGGTGCAATGAAGCGGGCCCACGCCGCGCTCGACCCCGACCTGCCGAGCGTTGTCGTCACCGGATCCATCGCCGAGATGATCGGCGGCGGCGTCACGCCCGAGGGCACGACGATCCAGCGCTTCCTGCCGCGCACCATCGACGAAGACCAGTGGCAATGCGCCAACCGCGCGATGTACTGGCTCTGGACGCAATACGGCCTGCGCAAGGTGCCGCAGCGCACGCCGTTCGCCGAGCGCCCGGCTGGCGAGAAGCCGCGCGTCAACCTGATCGGCCCTTGCTACGGCACCTTCAACATGCCCAGCGACCTGGCCGAGATCCGCCGCCTGGTGCAGGGCATCGGTGCCGAGGTGAACATGGTGTTCCCGCTGGGCAGCCATCTGGCCGATGTGTCGCGCCTGGTCGAGGCCGACGTGAACATCTGCATGTACCGCGAGTACGGCCGCATGCTGTGCGAGGCGCTGGAGCGCCCGTACCTGCAGGCGCCGATCGGCCTGCACAGCACCACGGCCTTCCTTCGTCAGCTGGGGCAGCTGCTGCACCTGGACCCCGAGCCCTTCATCCAGCGCGAGAAGCACACCACCATCAAGCCCATCTGGGACCTGTGGCGCAGCGTCACGCAAGACTTCTTCGGCACCGCCAGCTTCGCGGTCGTGGCCGGTGAGACCTACGCGCGCGGCATCCGCCACTTCCTCGAGGACGAGCTCGGGCTGCCGTGCAACTTCGCGGTGTCGCGGCGCGCCGGCGAGAAGACCGACAACGAAGCCGTGCGCAAGCTCACGCACGAGAAGCCGCCGCTGGTGATGTTCGGCTCCTACAACGAGCGCATGTACCTCGCCGAGATGGGCGGCTCCGGCCACGGGCCGAAGCCCACCTACATCCCGGCATCGTTCCCGGGCGCCATCATCCGTCGCCACACCGGCACGCCCTTCATGGGCTACGGCGGCGCCACGTACATCGTGCAGGAGTTCTGCAACGCGCTGTTCGACGCGCTGTTCCACATCCTGCCACTGGGCACCGAGCTCGACACCATCGATGCGACACCAGCACGGGCGGTGGCCGAGTCCACGATGCCCTGGGCCGACGACGCGCTGCAGCTTCTGGCTCAGTGGGTCGCCGCCGAACCGGTGCTGGTGCAGATCTCGGCCGCAAAGCGCTGGCGCGATGCCGCCGAGGCCCTGGCCCGCCGCACTGCCGCTGCCGAGGTCGGCCTCGAACAACTGAATCTCGTGCGTGGCCGAAACGCCGCCGCACAACCCCTTCGCGAGGAGGTCACGGCATGAATGCCAGCCGCCGCCTCGCCCCCTGCATGCGCTCCGTCGTCCAGGAGCGTTCGCCCACCACCGGCCGGTCAAGCCGGGTGTGGTTTCGTTCCGGGCCCGCAAGGCCCGGTGGCTGCCGCAAGGCTTCGATGGAGGACTTTCACCTATGGCTGAAAAAATGAATCCGTCAGGACTGACGGACGAAGAGTGCCAGGAATTTCACGGCTACTACATCAAGGGTTACTTGCTGTGGGCCGTGGGTGCTTTCTTCGCCCACAGCCTGGTTTGGGTTTGGCGTCCCTGGTTCTGAGCGACTGCTGAAGGAGCACACCATGGCCTTCGAAACCGTTGTGTTCGACCGGGTTCCGACAACGGCCCCATTGCGGGGTTATGTCGGCATCTTTGTTGTCACGTTTCTCGTTTTCCTGGCCGTGGCGCTGGCTTCGATGCTGGTTGCAAAGAACTGGCGCACCTTCCTGCCGGGGGCAGAGGGCGCGAACTCGATGTGGGATGGCGTTACCCGCGCCGTCTACACCGTCATTTCCCAACTGAGTTAAAGCAAAGGAAAGCAACATGTGGCGTTACTGGCGAATCGTCGATCCGCGCAAGGCGATCATCCTGACCGGTCTCTTGATCGCGTTCGTGTCCACGAGCATCCACCTGATTCAAATCAGCGGGGATCGCTACAACATCAATTCGTGGCACCCGGACACGGCCAAGGCCGCAAAAGCGGCGCAAAACGCGCCGATGCCCAAGTAGCCGCGACACCTGTCGCCGCTACGGCAGGCGGCGGGTGCGAGGGCTCGGACCGAGCACTTGTATCCGCCGCCTGATTCCGGCAGAACAAACAAGTACTACCCCCCAATAAACGAGCCCGGTCGGAGGACACGACATGGCCATGCTGAGTTTTGAGCGCAAGTACCGCGTACGTGGCGGAACCCTGATCGGAGGCGACCTGTTCGACTTCTGGGTCGGACCGTTCTACGTCGGCTTCTTCGGCGTCACCACCGCGTTCTTCTCACTCCTGGGCACCACGATGCTCGTCTGGGGTGCGGCCATGGGTCCGACCTGGAACCTCTGGCAGATCAACATCGCGCCCCCCGACCTGTCCTACGGCCTGCGCATGGCGCCGCTGATGGAGGGCGGGCTCTGGCAGATCGTCACCGTCTGCGCCCTCGGAGCCTTCTGCTCCTGGGCCCTGCGCGAGGTCGAGATCTGCCGCAAGCTGGGCATGGGCCTGCATGTGCCCTTCGCGTTTGCGTTCGCCATCCTGGCCTACGTGTCGTTGCAGGTGATCCGGCCGGTCCTGCTGGGGGCCTGGGGACATGCCTTCCCCTACGGCATCTACAGCCACCTGGACTGGGTCAGCAACGTCGCGTACCAGTACCTGCACTTCCACTACAACCCCTGGCATGCGATCGCCGCCAGCCTGTTCTTCGCGACAACGCTGGCGCTGTCCATGCACGGTGGCCTGGTGCTTTCGGCCACCAACCCGAAGAAGGGCGAGATCGTCAAGACGCCAGACCACGAAGACACCTTCTTCCGCGACCTCATCGGCTACTCGGTCGGCACGCTGGGCATCCACCGGGTGGGCCTGCTGCTGGCGCTGAGCTCGGTCTGGTTCGCCGCAGTCTGCATCGTCGTCAGCGGTCCGTTCTGGACTGGCAGCTGGCCCGAATGGTGGGGCTGGTGGCTGAACATGCCGATCTGGGGCCACTGAGGACCCATCGCGGAACCGCGTGAGCCCGCAGGACCACCGCTTCCTTCCTTCATGAAGTACGTCTGATCGAGACAAACCAACAAACGGGAACGATCATGGAGTACCAGAACATCTTCACCACGGTCCAACCGGTCGGTCCGGCCGGCATGGGCGTCCCCCTGCCGCGCGGCGACTGGCGGCGCAGCGGCAAACCCTTCTTCATCCATCTGCTCGGCCGAATCGGCAACGCGCAGATCGGGCCGGTCTACCTCGGTGGTCTGGGTGTCGCGTCGCTGGTCTTCGGCACGCTGGCGTTCAACATCATCGGCTTCAACATGCTGGCCTCGGTGGACTGGAATCCGCTGCAGCTGATCCGGCAGTTGTTCTGGCTCGCGCTGGAGCCGCCGCCGCCAGCCTACGGGTTGTCGTTCCCGCCGCTGGCGCAAGGTGGATGGTGGCTGATCGTGGGCTTCCTGCTGACCACCAGCATGATCCTGTGGTGGGTTCGGACCTACCGCCGGGCGCGCCAGCTCGGGTTGGGTACCCACATCGCCTGGGCCTTTGCGGCGGCGATCTGGCTGTACCTGGTCTGCGGATTCTTCCGCCCGATCATGATGGGCAGCTGGAGCGAGGCGGTGCCCTTCGGGATATGGCCGCACCTGGACTGGGTCTCGGCGCTGTCCATCCGGCACGGCAACCTGTTCTACAACCCGTTCCACGCGCTTTCGATCGTCTTCCTGTACGGCTCGGTGCTCCTGTTTGCGATGCACGGCGCGACGATCCTGGCCGTCAGCCGCTACGGTGGCGAACGCGAGATCGAGCAGATCGTCGACCGCGGCACCGCCAGCGAACGGGCGGCCCTGTTCTGGCGCTGGACGATGGGCTTCAACGCGACGATGGAGTCCATCCACCGGTGGGCCTGGTGGTTTGCCGTGCTGTGCCCGCTGGTCGGCGGCATCGGCATCCTGCTCACGGGTCCGGTGGTCGACAACTGGTACCTCTGGTCGGTCAAGCACCATGTCGTGCCGATGTACCCGCAGGTCTTCCCCAACACCATCGACCCGGCCTTGATGGGAGTCAAGCCATGAGTGCGAACGTCTTCCGCCATCGTGTGCTGCCGGCCATGGCCGGGCTGGTGTTTGCGGTCCTGCTCGCTGGATGCGAGCGGCCGCCGACCACGTCGATCCAGAACGGCTTCCGCGGCACCGGCATGGAGCAGGTGAACAATCCGCGCAAGGACGCCATCCTGGTCGCCAAGAACCAAGCCCCGGCGCCGGCAGACGCCGCCAGCCCCGACGGGCCCAAGGCGCGTGACGTCTATCAGAACGTCAAGGTTCTCGGCCACCTGAGCGTCGCCGAGTTCACGCGCCACATGACGTCGATCACCGAGTGGGTGGCGCCCCAGGAGGGCTGCGCCTACTGCCACAACCTGCAGAACCTGGCCGACGACAGCAAGTACACCAAGGTCATTGCACGGCGCATGGTCGAGATGACCCAGCACCTGAATGCCGACTGGAAGAACCACGTCGGCGCCACTGGCGTCACGTGCTACACCTGCCATCGCGGCAACCCGGTGCCGCAGCAGGTCTGGTACGCACCACCGGATCGCAAGTACGCCGAGAACTCGGTCATGGGCGACCTGGCGGGGCAGAACCTGGCTTCGGCTTCGGTGGGCGGCACTTCGCTGCCGTTCGACCCGTTCACGCCCTATCTGCTGGAAGACAAGCCCATCCGCGTGATCGGCGACAAGGCTCTGAAGTGGACCGGTAATGCGGCCAACCGCACCACCACCAAACAGGCCGAGCACACCTACGCGTTGATGGTCCACATGTCCAACTCGCTGGGCGTGAACTGCACCTTCTGCCACAACACGCGCAACTTCCAGAGCTGGAATGAAGCGCCGCCTCAGCGCATGACCGCCTTCCACGGCATCCGAATGGCACGCGACTTGAACGTGGCCTATCTGGAGCCGCTGACCAAGAGCTTCCCGGCCGAACGCCTCGGCCCGAAGGGTGACGTCGCCAAAGTCAACTGCGCGACCTGCCACCAGGGCATCAACATGCCCTTGCTCGGCGCCCAGATGGCCAAGAACCACCCGGAACTGCTCGCTGTGTTCAAGGAGCCGGCGATGCCGGCCGGCGCCGCGGCCGAGCCCGTGGCGGGCGAGGCCAAGCCTGGCGGCGAGGCTCCGGCCGCACAGCGTGTGGAGGCCGCGCCCAAGTAGCGCCGAACCTTGGCCGTCGCGTGCACCATCGTGCCCAAGCGGCCAGGGGCCGGGTCGTGAGCACCGCCCTCGGCCGCTTCGGGCCAGAGGCCGCAAGCCCGACTGCCGGAGCCCGGTCGGACACGGCCTCGGCCGGCGGACAGGCGGTCATTCCTCAGGGGGCCGCGGTCCCGGTTGCCGGGTCATTTGCCGTCGTGCTGATGGCGCGCATGCCGGCTGGCCAACGCTGGCGCGGCTGGTGGCGCCTGGTGCGCGGGGCGGCCCCGTTTGCCGGCACGCCGGGGCTTCGTCTGGTCAAGCTGCTCGGCAGCGGCCGGGGAGGGGGCTTCGGCCTTGCCCCCAGTGCCTCGCATCAAGGCCTCTTTGCGATCTTCGACAGCGCCGATTCGGCTCGCCATTTCCTGCGCCATCACCCCTTGCTGTGCACCTGGCGCGGGCATGCGGACGAGTCCTGGCAGGCCGTTCTCCAGGCCTACGCCAGCCGCGGCGCGTGGTCCGGCGTGGCCATGGGCAGCGAAGGTGCGGCACCCGATTCCGGGCCCGTCGTGGCGTTGACGCGGGCGTCGATCCATCCCTTGAAGGCCAGTGCGTTCTGGCGTCAGTCGCCACCGGCCGAAGTGGCGCTGGAGGCAACGCCGGGCTGTCTGCTCGCCGCTGGCCTGGGTGAGGCACCGATCCTGCGCCAGGCCACCTTCACCGTCTGGGACAGCGTTGAGGCCATGGACCGCTATGCCCGCAGTGGGGCCCATCTCGAGGCCATCCGCAGGGCTTACGGCGAGGGCTACTTCAGCGAGTCGATGTTCGTCCGCTTTCGGCTGTTGTGGTCTGAGGGTGTCTGGCGTGGACAGACGCTGAACATCGGCAACGGGCAGCGTCCATGACCACTGCACCGCTTTCGCCCGCGCGCGGCGCGCTGCGGCAGTCCGACACCGTCGTGGTTATCGGTGCGGGCATCGGGGGACTGGTCAGTGCCTTGCTTCTCGCCAAGCAAGGGCTGGCGGTGACAGTGGTCGAGTCCGGCGACGGGCCCGGCGGCAAGCTGGCGCCAGTGCGACTGGACGGGGTCGACATCGACACCGGCCCCACCGTCTTCACGATGCGTTGGGTGTTCGATGAGTTGCTGGCCGAGGTCGACAGCTCACTCGACGAGCTGGTGCAAACCGAGCAGCTCGAGATCCTGGCCCGCCACGCGTGGGCCGGAGCGCGACCCGAGGAGACGCTGGACCTGTTCGCGGACCGCGAGCGCTCGGTCCAGGCCGTGGGTGACTTTGCGGGTGCGGCCGAGGCGCGTCGCTTCCTGGGCTTCTGTGCCGAAGCCGAGAGGGTCTATCGCCGCCTGGAAACACCGGTGTTGCGTTCCGGGCGGCCGCAGCTGTCCGGACTGGTTCGGGCGTTGGGCGTCTCGGGACTGGTCGAACTGGCGCGGCTGGGCCCGCTGGCCAGTTTGTGGCAGACGCTCGGTCGGCACTTCCGAGACCCGCGCCTGCGTCAGTTGTTTGCGCGTTATGCGACCTACTGTGGGGCCAGCCCCTGGTCGGCCCCGGCCACGCTGATGCTGGTGGCCCAGGTCGAGATGGCGGGGGTCTGGGCCGTGAAGGGCGGCATGTCCCGCCTCGCCCACGCACTGGCAGGGCTGGCGGCCCGTCGAGGCGTGACGTTCCGGTACGGGCAGCCGGCCGAACGCATTGAACTCCAGGGCGGACGGGTCGCCGCGGTTTGCCTGCCGGACGGCCAGCGCCTGTCGGCCGATGCGGTGGTGTTCAACGGCGACGCCAACGCCCTGGCCACGGGTGGACTGGGCGCGCAGGTCCAGCAGGCACTGGCGCACACGCTGGCGCCGCTGCCGGTGGTCCGGCGGTCACTGTCGGCCGTCACCTGGGCGATGCGGGCGCGTGCCAGCGGCTTCCCTCTGGTGCGCCACAACGTCTTCTTCAGCGACGACTACGCCGGCGAGTTCGACGACATCCTTCGCCAGCGCCAGCTGCCGCAGCAGGGGACCGTCTACGTCTGCGCGCAGGACCGTGGCGACGACAGTGCCCGGGTCCCGGCTGTCGACACGGATCCGGCTCTCGAGCGGCTGCTGTGCCTGGTGAATGCGCCGGCCGATGGCGATACGCGACCTTTTGATGCGATGGAGACCGATGCATGCGAGCACAGGAGCCTGGCCCTCATGGGCCGCTGCGGGCTGAGGCTCGAAGCCCGTCCGGCGCAGGTGCACCGGCGCACGCCGGCGGACTGGGCGCAGCGTTTTCCGGCCACGGGCGGGGCCTTGTACGGACGGGCGACCGACAGCTGGATGACGGTGTTCCAGCGGCCGGGCGCGGCGACGGCGGTGCCGGGCCTGGTGCTGGCCGGGGGCAGCGTGCATCCGGGGCCTGGGGTACCGATGGCGGCACTGTCGGGCCGACTCGCGGCCGCGGCCCTGATGGCGCACCTCGCTTCGACGCGCCGGTTGCACCCGGTGGCTATCTCTGGTGGTATGTCGACGCTCTCAGCGACTGCGGGCAGCACGGCCTCGTCCTGATCGCCTTTGTCGGCAGCGTCTTTTCGCCCTACTACGCCTTTGCAAGGCAGCGTGGCCGGCCCGAGCCCGAGGACCACTGTGCGCTGAACGTCGCGCTGTATGGCCGTGAACGGCGCTGGACCATGACCGAGCGCGGCGCCGGCCAGGTGCAGCGCAGTGCCCGGCGCTTTCAGATCGGTCCCAGCAGCGTCACCTGGGACGGGCAGGCCCTGTGCTTCGAGATCGACGAGTGGGCTGTCCCGTTGCCGCGGCCGGTGCGCGGGCGGGTTCGGGTCGTGCCTCAAGCGTTGTGCCGGTTCGCGTGCGCACTGGATGCCAACGGCCAGCACCGCTGGGGACCGATCGCACCGGTGTCGCGTGTCGAGGTCGAGTTCGACTCCCCCGGCGTTCGTTGGCAAGGCCATGCCTACGTCGACAGCAACGAAGGCGACGAGCCTGTGGACCGCGCCTTCCGTGAATGGGACTGGTCGCGCACCGTGCTCGCGGACGGCAGCACGGCTGTGGTTTACGACGTTCGACTCTGCAACGGGGGTGAACGCACCATTGCCGAGCGCTTTGCGACCGACGGCAGCTCCAGCGCCTTCACGCCTCCGCCGAGGCAAGGCCTGGGGCGCAGCGCTTGGGGCTTGCCGCGGACGATGCGCAGCGAACCGGGCTTTGCCCCGCGCGTGTCCAAGACGCTCGAGGACACGCCGTTCTACGTCCGGTCACTGATCGAGAGCCGCCTGCTCGGCGAGACCGTCACCTCGGTCCACGAGACGCTCGACCTGCCGCGCGTCGTGTCCCTGCCCGTGAGGTTGATGCTGCCGTTCAAGATGCCGCGGCGGGGCTGATCAGGCCCCAGCCGCCTCGCGCAACTTGTCCTTCTTGCTCTTGCGTCGGCCCTTGACGCCGCCGACACCGGTGGGGTCTGCCGCCGACGGCGGTGGTGCCGACTCCTCGGGCTCGAACTCGGCAACGCGCTCTCGTGGCACGCGCTGGCCCTGGCGCTTCTCGATCAGGCGGAAGTGCGCCTCGGTCGCGGCGCTGACGAAGCTCACCGCCAGGCCCTTGGCACCGGCCCGTGCGGTGCGGCCGATGCGGTGGGTGTGGTCGACCGGCGAGCGTGGCAGGTCGTAGTTGACGACCACCGGCAAGCCGGGGATGTGCAGGCCGCGCGCGGCCATGTCGGTGGCCAGAAGGACCTGCAGCGCACCACCCTGGAACTCGGACAGGACCCGCGTGCGCGCACCCTGGCTCAGGTCGCCATGGAAGGCCGCGGCGGCCAGGCCGGCCCGGCGCAACTTGTCGGCCACGTGTTCGCTCGCATAGCGCGTCGCCACAAACACCAGCACCTGCGGCCAGCGACCCATCTCAATGAGGTGCCGCAGCAGCGCGGTGCGGCGTGGCGCATCGACCTCGACGGCACGCTGCTCGATGGCCGGCGCCGAGGCGGTCATCGCCGCCACGGCCGACAGGTCCAGGTGCAGCGGCTCGTGCAACCAGGAGGCCGCCAGGGCCTGCACCGCGGGCGCGAACGTGGCCGAAAAGAACAGGCCTTGACGCCGCGCCGGCAGCAGCAACTGGATGCGCGACAGCTCGTCGGCAAAGCCTTCGTCGAGCAGGCGGTCGGCCTCGTCCAGCACCAGCACGGCCACGTGGCCCAGCTTCACCGCGTTGCGTTCCACCAGGTCCAGCAGCCGGCCCGGTGTCGCGACCACCACGTCGGCACCGCCGCGCAACCTGAGCATCTGCGGGTTGACCGAAACGCCGCCAAAGACGATGGCCACCTTCACCGGGTCGGCAAAGCCCCGCGACAGCTCGCGAAGCGTCTCGCCCACCTGCTGCGCCAGCTCGCGCGTGGGCACCAGCACCAGCGCCAAGGTCGCCGTGTCCGCGCGCCGCCACGCCGAGCGCTGCATGAGCTCCAGCCGCTGCAGCAGCGCCAGGCCGAAGGCCCCGGTCTTGCCGGAGCCGGTGGGGGCGATGCCGATCAGGTCGCGGCCCTGCAGGGCCGGCGGGAGGGTCGCGGACTGGACCGGCGTCGGATCGATGAAGCCTTGTCCGGCGGCCGCCGCTGCCAGCGTCGGCGACAGGCCGAGCGCGGAGAACAACGATCCGGAGGCCGACACGGCGCCAGCGTGCCTCACAGCCGCCGCACCTTGACGGATCGGCCCTTGACCTTGCCGGCGTTCAGGCCGCGCAAAGCCTTGTCGGCCGCGTCGCGGCGCACCGCCACGTAGGTGGAGAAGTCGTTGACGTCGATCTTGCCGATGGCCTGTCCGTCCAGGCCGATGTCCTTGGTCAGTGCGCCCAGAACGTCGCCGGCGCGGATCTTCTCCTTGCGGCCGCCGGCAATCTGCAGCGTCACCATGGGTGGGCGCAGCGGTTCGGACGCCACCGAGCTCACGGCGGACTTCAGTTCGGACAGCTTGTGCCAGTCGCTCTCGCGGCCCTGCATCGCCTCGATCCGGCCGATGCGGCCCATCTCGTCCAGGCTCACGAGGCTGAACACCTGACCGCTCTCGCCGGCACGGCCGGTGCGGCCGATGCGGTGCGTGTGGACCTGGGTGTCGGGCGTGATGTCGACGTTGATCACCGCTTCGAGCTTGGCGATGTCCAGGCCCCGTGCGGCCACGTCGGTGGCCACGAGCACGCTGCAGCTGCGGTTGGCAAACTGCACCAGCACCTGGTCGCGGTCGCGCTGCTCCAGGTCGCCATGCAGTTCCATCGCCACCAGCCCTTGCGCCTGCAGGACCGCCACCAGGTCGTGGCACTGCTGCTTGGTGTTGCAGAAGGCCAGGGTGCTCTCGGGGCGGAAGTGGTTCAGCAGCAGGCCCACGGCATGCAGTCGTTCGCTCTCGGCGACCTCGTAGCAGCGTTCGCGGATCAGGCTGGGGGCATGGCGCTCGGCCAGCTTCACTTCGACCGGCTCGCGCAGGTAGCGCGCCGCCAGCTGGGCGACGCCATCGGGGTAAGTGGCCGAAAACAGCAGCGTCTGCCGTCGCGCCGGCGGCGGGCAGTGCTGCGCGATGGCGGCAATCTCGTCCGCGAAGCCCATGTCGAGCATGCGATCCGCCTCGTCGAGCACCAGCGAGTTCAGGGCCTCCAGCCGCAACGACTCGCGATTCAGGTGGTCGAGCACGCGCCCCGGCGTGCCGACCACGACATGCGCGCCGTGGGCCAGGCTGGCGGTCTGGCCCCGCAGCGGCACGCCGCCACACAGCGTGACGAGCTTGATGTTGTCCTCGGCCCGCGCCAGGCGCCGCACCTCCTGCGCCACCTGGTCGGCCAGCTCGCGCGTGGGACACAGCACCAGCGACTGCACCCCGAAGTGCCTCGGGTTCAGCCGCGCCAGCAGCGCCAGCGCAAAGGCCGCGGTCTTGCCGCTGCCGGTCTTGGCCTGGGCGATCAGGTCCTTGCCGGCCAGCGCCAGCGGCAGGCTCGCCGCCTGGATCGGCGTCATCGCCTCGTAGCCCAG
>JAJTGU010000045.1 GCA_021297985.1 Rubrivivax sp. | reverse complement strand
TCATCGCCCAGCTGCGGCAGTCCGGCCAGGCGCCGTGGCGCCTGGCCATGCCGCTGGGCTTGATCGGCGTGGCGCTGAAGAATCTCGGCCGCTACGAGGAGGCCCTGGCGCACTACGACGAAGCGCTGGCGCTGAACCGGGCCCATGGACGCCTGAGCGTCGAAGCCGGGTCCCTGATGCGCCCGGCCAACCTGCTGCGCAACATGGGGCGCCTGGCCGAGGCCCAAAGCCTGCTGCAGGAGGGTCTGGCGGTGGTGCGGGCTGCGGGCGCGGTGGCCGAAGAGCCCTACTTCCTCGTCAACCTGGCCCTGGTGCACGAATCGCTGGGGGACTTCGACGCCGCCTTTGCCTGGTCCCAGCAGGCGGTGCCCAGCGCCCGCCAGCACGGCGAGCCGAGCATCCTGGCGGCGTCGCTGCTCGCCCGGGCCCGGGCGGCCGCCTCGCTCGCCCGGGCCGGACGCCCGACCCCGGCACGGCCACTCGCCGACGTGCACGACGCGCTGCGCGTGTGGCGGCGGCTGGACTCGCTGCCCGTGGCGGTGCAGTGCCTGTGCACGGCCGGCCTCGTGCTGGCGGCGGGCGCGGCCCCGGACACCCCCGAGCGCCTGGACGGCCTGGCCATCGTGGGCTGGGCGATGCAGCACCCCGCCTTCGTGCGCAGCGAACGCGAGGACGCGCAGCAACGCCTGGACCGCCTGGCGCCGACGCCGGCGGAGTTGCAGCACGCCGCCGCCCGGCTGCCGGCTGCCGCCTCGGTGGAGACCGTGCTCGGCCGCCTGCCCGCCAACAAACAGCAATAGCATCCCGCGCCATGGCCGTCTCCGTCTTCGACCTCTTCAAGATCGGCATCGGGCCGAGCAGCAGCCACACCGTGGGGCCGATGCGCGCGGCGCGGCTGTTCGTATCGCGTCTCGCGCACGAGGGCCTGCTCGAACGAACCGCGCGTGTCGAGTCTCACCTGTACGGCTCGCTGGGTGCCACCGGCAAGGGCCACGGCAGCGACAAGGCCGTGCTGCTGGGCCTGGCCGGCCACGAGCCCGACACGGTGGACCCCGACGCCGTACCCGCATTGCTGGCCACGATGCGAGAGACGCACCGCATCGCGTTGCTCGGCCGCCAGGAGGTCGCCTTCGACGAGCGTGCGGACCTGCTGTTCCACCGCCGCGAAAGCCTGCCCTTCCACGCCAACGGCATGCGGTTCGCGGCCTTCGCGACCGACGGCTCGCGGCTCGCCGAACGCACCTACTACTCGGTCGGCGGCGGCTTCGTCGTCAGCGACGAGGTCGCGGCCGACGGCACGAAGCAGAAGGTCGTCGCGCCCGACACCACGGTGCTGCCGATGCCGTTCAGAAGCGGCCAGGACCTGCTCGACCTGACCGCGCGCCACGGCATCGGGATTGCCGAGCTGATGCGGCGCAACGAGCGCCACTGGCGCAGCGATGCCCAGATCGACGCCGGTCTGCTGAAGATCTGGGCCGTGATGCAGGCTTGCGTCAAGCGCGGCTGCGAGGTCGATGGCGTGCTGCCCGGTGGCTTCAAGGTGCGTCGGCGGGCCAAGGCCCTGCGCGAGGCGCTGACCGCCCAGCCCGAGGAGGCGCTGCGCGACCCGTTGCAGGTGCTGGACTGGGTGAACCTCTACGCACTCGCAGTGAACGAGGAAAACGCCGCGGGCGGCCGCGTTGTCACGGCACCCACGAACGGCGCCGCCGGAATCGTGCCCGCGGTCCTGCACTACTACAGCCGCTTCGTGCCCGGCGCCAACGACCGCGGCGTCATCGACTTCCTGCTCACCGCCGCCGCGATCGGCATCCTCTACAAGGAAAACGCGTCCATCAGCGGCGCCGAGGTCGGCTGCCAGGGCGAGGTCGGCGTGGCCTGCAGCATGGCCGCCGGCGCGCTGTGCGCGGTGCTCGGCGGCACGCCGATGCAGGTCGAGAACGCCGCCGAGATCGGCATGGAGCACCACCTCGGGCTGACTTGCGACCCGGTCGGCGGCCTGGTGCAGATCCCGTGCATCGAGCGCAACGCCATCGCCTCGGTGAAGGCGATCAACGCCGCGCGCATGGCGCTGCGCGGCGACGGCACCCACCACGTGAGCCTGGACAAGGTCATCAAGACCATGCGCGAGACCGGCGCCGACATGCTGACGAAGTACAAGGAAACCGCGCGCGGCGGGCTGGCGGTGAACATCGTCGAGTGCTGACCCGGCGGCGCGGGGCTCAAGCCCGTCGGCGGGATGCCGATAGCCCGGTGGATGAGCCTCGAATCGCCACCTCGCCGCCTGCTCACCCGCCATCGGCTGTTTGTCCTGCTGGGCGCGGTGATGATCGCGATGCCTCTGGTGCAGGTCCTGCGGCACCAGGGCAGCGAGCTCGCCGAGCGGCTGGCGATGCGGGCCTCGCTGGACCCACTGGCGGCCAGCGTTCAGGTGCAGCGGGCGGTGCTGCAGCACGACGAGGCGACGCGCCGGGTGCTCGCCGTCAAGGCGGCAGACGACAGCACACGCCGGGTCTGGCAGGCCGAGGTCGACGCGCGCAGCATCGAACTCGACCACGTGCTCTTGCGCGGCGGCTGGGAGCGCGCCGGTGCCGAGGCGCAGGCGATGCGCGACGACTGGGCGCGCCTGCTGGACCGGATCGAGAAGCGCAGCCTCAGTGTCGGCGACAGCCAGTTCGCCCACCGGCTGCTCATCGAACAACTGCTCACCGTCGGCGACCTGGCCACGTTGCATGCCGCAGCGTCCGTCCTGGGACCCGAGCTGCGGCTGGCCCACGCAGGCCTGCGGCCGCGAAGCGGCGCAAGCCTGGTCGACACCGAACTTGCACTGGCGCGGCTTCAGGCCGAGCAGCAGTCGCTGGCGTCGCAACTCGGATCGATCGAGCGCGCGCGCGGCCTCGTCGCCACGGCACTGGTGGTGCTGGCCCTGGTGACCGTGTCGGTGCTGATCACGATGCGGCGCATGGCACCGAAGACCGCATTCGCGGACGCCGGTGCTGACAGGTCCGGGTCCGCGACCGCCGACGGCACTCGCGCGGCATCCATGCCCGGAGCCAATGCCGTACACGAAGAGGCCGAGGCCCTGTTGACACGGCTTCGTGTCGCCCAGGCCGACAGGCCAGACCCGTCAGACAGCGCGCACGTACCCGCATCCCGCGACATCACCAAGGATCGATGAAGCGCGGCCGACGTGTGGCGTCGGCATCCGGGCCAGCGGAGGCAGCAGCGCGCAGCGTGCGCAGCAGCCAGTCGCGGGTCTCGGCCGGGTCGATCACGGCATCGATCTCGAGGTGGCTGGCCATGTTCATCGCCTGCCCCTGATCGAGCGCACGGGCGACGAGCTGCTGGTGAAGCGCGTCGCGTTCCTGCTCGGATCGCGCCGCCGCGGCCGCCAGCTCCTTGCGGTAGCCAAGCGTCACCGCACCGTCGATGCCCATGGCACCGAACTCGGCCCCCGGCCAGGCGGCCAGGGCCACCGGGGCGTGAAAGTGGCCACCCGCAAGCGCCATCGCCCCCAGGCCATAGCCGCGTCGCAGGACCACGCCCAGCACCGGCACCGTCAGCGCCACGGCATTGACAAACACACGTGCGGCATGTCGCACGAGACCGGCCTCTTCGGCCCGGGGCCCGACCATGAAGCCCGGCGTGTCGATGAAGTGCACCAGCGGCAGGCCCCGCGCCTGCGCCAGCTGCATGAAGCGCGCCAGCTTGTCGCAGGCCTCGGCGTCCAATGCGCCTCCCAGATGGCGGGGCTGGCTCGCCACCAGTGCCACCGCCTGCCCACCCAGCCGCGCAAACGCGGTGACGATGCTGCGGCCGAAGCCGGCGCGCAGCTCGACCAGGCTGTCGCCATCGACAACGGCCGCGAGGACCGCGAGCGGGTCGAAGATCGCCTGCCGGCTGGCCGGTACCGCGTCGCGCAGAGTGACTGCACTCGCGCCGGGCACGGTGGCTTCTGCGCTGACGTGGGGCCGCGTCCACAGCGCCAGCAAACCGCGCGCCGAAGCCAGCACGGCGGCATCGTCGGCCACCAGCAGGTCCACGCTGCCGACACGCGCGTGCATCCCCGCCGGGCCGACATCGTCCGCCGCCACGCGGCCCAGCCCACCACCTTCGATCATGGCCGGCCCGCCCATGCCGATGCTGCTGCCTTCGGCGGCGATGACGACATCGCAACAGCCCAGAAGTGCCGCATTGCCGGCGAAGCAGCGCCCGCCGACCATGCCGATCAGCGGCACCCGGCCCGACAGCGCAGCCAGCCTGGCAAACGTCGTGCAGTGCAGCCCGGCGACGACGGGCCAGTCGACATCACCCGGCCGGCCACCGCCGCCTTCGGCCCAGAGCAGCAGCGGCAGGTGCTGGCGGCCGGCGAGCTCAAGCAGGCGGTCGCACTTCTGGTGGTTGAACGCGCCTTGCGTTCCGGCGAGCACGGTGTAGTCGTAGACCAGCAACGCCACCGGCTGGCCGTCCACCGTGGCCGTGCCGGTGATCACGCCGTCAGCCGGTGTCTCGCGCTGCAACTCCTCGAGCGGGCGCCGGCTGCGCTGGGCGGCCACGGCGAGCGCGCCGAGTTCGACGAAGCTGCCGGGATCGGCCAGCCCGGCCACGATCTCGCGCGCGGTCCTCCGCCCGGCGGCGTGTCGCGCGGCCACGGCAGCAGGCCGGGATGAATCCTCGATCAGCGCAAGCCGATGGCGCAGCGCCTGCAGGTCAGCGCGTGGCGACGCTGGTGGCGCCGGTGGCGTTGGACCCGGGATCGGCGAGTCGGTGGGCGGCGTTTGCGCCTCGTCCTGCGCTGCGAACTGGAGCAGCACCACCCCTTCTTCGACCACCTCGCCCACCGCAACGCTCACGGCCACCACCGTGCCCGCCCGCGGCGCGACGAGCGGCACTTCCATCTTCATCGCCTCCTGCACCAGCAGCGTCTGGCCGCGCGCGACCGTCTGGCCAGGCTGCACCTCGATGGCGACGACAGCGCCGTGGACAGGGGCCTTGAGTTGCATGGATCGCGGGTGCATGGGTTCCGGGGCGACCCATTGTGTCGGCGGTCCGCGGCCGCGCTCTGTCGACCACCGCCGAGACGGCAACGGTGCGGCCGGCGAAGGGGGAACGCGTCGACGGGAAGGTCGGCTGGCGAGCCAAAGCGGGCACTCATGACTGGCCGGAGCGGGTATTGGAATCTGCGGTGTCCAACCACTCATTGAGCAACCGACTGGACCTCCATGCCTGGAAAGCGGGGCACTGACGGGCCGAGGCCACACGCAGTGGGCAGACATCCACACAGGCCGCCCGCAGTTCGGTGGTGTGCCCAATCGACCCAGGCTCCATTTTTGAAGCATTGACCTCGGCATGGAACTGCAAGGCCAAGGCGGCCGGCCCCACGCTGAACGCCTGATTGGGCGTCATCAGCGTGGATGCCAACAGCGCCGCGCCTTGCGGCAGATCGAAGGCATCCCCATGCCAATGCAGCAGGTCGAGCCCGGCTGTTTGCCGAAGCGGTGAGTTCCCTCCCGCAGCCGTCAGCGAAACCGTGCCCCAGCCGATCTCCTGGGTGGGCAGCGGCATCACGCTGGCGTTCAGCGCGGCGGCCATCGGTTGCGCAAACAGGCACAAACCCAGAAGCGGGCGCTGGCTGTACAGGCGCCGCCGGATGCCCGCGATCTCGTCGCCCAGCCAGGGATAGAGATCAATGTCGCCCGCGCCGATCGGGCCACTCAGCACGACCACCAGATCGTCGTCAACCCAATCCTGCTCGGCAAGCGAATCGAAGCCGGCACAAACGTACTCGACCTCGCAGCCCCGGTCCTTCAGCACAGGTTCAAACAGCCCGAGATCTTCGAAAGCCACATGACGCAAGGCGACGCAGCGCATGGTCATGCTTGCAGAGAACACGCGCCGTCGCTGCACGCTGACGGGCTGTTGCCGCCGATCGCCGATGCAGCGGCATCGACCGTCGCGTCCAAAGATGTCTCGGCCATCAACTGCCCGATCACCGCGCCAAGCTGCAGGTCGTCGATCTGGCCGAAGTGGCTCAGTCGCACGCGACCTTGTGGGTCGAAGATCACCACGCTGGGCGTGCCTCGCAGGCCGTAGGCCCGCATGGTCAGCGGTACCGGGCTTGCCGGGTCGGCCTGGTCGATACCGACGGGGAACGGAATTCGGTACTCGTCCAGAAACACGCGCAGGGGCTGGGGACCCATCACGTCGTGGTGTTCGAAGACGGTGTGCAAACCGATCACGCTCACCTTGTCCTGCGGGAACAGGCGGTGGATGCGCAGGGCCTGCGGCAAACCGTGCGACACGCAGCCGGGGCATAGCATCTGGAAACTGTGCAGCACCACGACCCTGCCTTGCAGGCCCGCCAAGGAGACCGGCTTGGGCGAATTGAGCCACTGGCTGACCTGCAGTGGTGGGGAGATGCTGGTGGTGATGTTCATGATGGAGCGCGATGGGGGTCGTACCCGGCGCACATGGGCGCCGGGCGGGTTGCGTTGTCTGTACGAATCAGCGTCAGGCAGCGCGGCGCAACTTGACGGCAGGGAAGTCCACTGGCACGGCGAACGCCACATTGACGTAGTTGGTGAACAGATTCAATGCCACGTGAGCCAGGATCTCGACGATCTCTTCATCGCTGAATCCCACCGCGCGCAACGCTTGCACGTCGGCATCGTCCACCTGACCGCGTTCATTGACGAGCTTGAGCGCGAAGCGCAGTGCGGCCTGCGTCTTGGGATCCGCTGACTCACCGGCTTGTGCGCGCTGCATTTCTTCGGCGCTGGCGCCGGCCTTGCGGCCCAGTGCGGTGTGAGCAGCCAAGCAGTACTCGCAGGCATTTCGATCGGCCACCGCCACGGCGATCTGCTCCCCGAGATTGGGCGCAATGACGCCGCTGCCCAAGGCACCGAAGGCCGACCACATGCTCTTCAGCGCGGCTGGTGAATTGGCCACGGCGCGGAACATGTTGGGGCTGGAACCGAAAGCGGCATGGATGGAGTCCAGCAGCGCTTTGCGGTCGGGAGAGGTGGCGTTGCGATCGATGAGGGGAATGCGATTCATGGGGAATGCTTCAGGTGGAGGGAGTGGGAGAAAAACGGTTGGCAGAGGGATGGGCGTCCACGGCTCAGAACTGGCCGTCGCGCACGTACGGGTAGCTCCACAGGATGGTCTGCATCAACACCGACTTGACCCAGGCGGCGTGCATCTTCTCCACGTCTGCGGCCGAGGCGCCCTTCTTGGCCAGGAAAGGCTTGAGCGTGGTCGTCACGGGGATCGTCAGGGCCGACAGGTAGCGGAAGTTCACCAGCGGCACGCTGTCGGCCTTGTCGGTCTTGTTCTTCTTGGGCGTGGTGTGCCGAAGGCCGATTTCGTACTGGTAGTCCAGCCAGGCCTGGTCGTAGTTGGCGTCGGCCGTGTCGGCGATCCACTGGCCGAAGCGCTTGCGCACGGCGCCCAGGTAGGCGCCGTCGGGAGCCCCGGTCTTGTTGTTCTTGAAGTAGACGACCAACTCGGGCGTCGATGCCACGAAGCCATACCAGACATCGAGCACAGCTTCGGTCTGGTCGGCCAGGATCGCTTTGCTCATGCGCAGGTAGCGAATGTCTTCGTCGGTGAACAGCAGCGTCTTCTTCAGCGACTCCAGTTCGGCCAGCGTGTACGGCGCCTTGGCCAGTGACTTCTGGCCCATGGTGTAGCCGGGGATCGCTGGCGCCGACTGCGCGGCGGCATGTGGCACCGAGACGGCGGACATTGCCGAGATCAGTGCGAAGGCGAGTGAATTGCGTTTCATGACTTTTCCTCAGGCTGGGTGGGCGCGGCACGGATGTGCCTGAGCGCTGGAGGAAAGTGTCTGATCCAGGTCTGTATGATTGGATACGAGGCGTCTAAAAAACAATCCATTTCGTCCAGGCCGAGTCGACCATGACGTCCAACTCAGCGGGTCCTGTGGACCGGCTTTCCGCGCTTCTTGAGCGCTTTCGAGTGCACGCACACCTGTTCCATGCGGGGCCCTTGTGCGGCCTCACGCATTTCGATGCCCAGGAAGGACGTGGCTTTCTGCATGTGCTGCGCAGAGGTGAGATGGTGTTGACGCACCGGCCACGCAGTGGCGCGCCGCGCAAGATCAAGGTCACCGAGCCGACCCTGCTGCTCTACCCACGCCCCCTGGAGCATCAGTTCCACAATGCGCCCACCGAAGGATCCGATTTCGTGTGCGCCACGGTGGACTTCGAAGGCGGTGTCCGGCACCCGGTGGTGATGGCGCTGCCCGCGGTGGTGGTGCTGCCGTTGCGCTCCGTGGACGGGATCGAACAGACACTGGCCCTGCTGTTCGCCGAGACCGACCGAGTGCGCTGCGGTCAACGGCTGCTGGCCGACAAGCTGTTTGAAGTGCTGTTGCTGCAGGTGTTGCGCTGGCTGCTGGATCACCCTGGCCACGGGGGCATGACGGCGGGACTGCTCCAGGGTCTGGCTCATCCCAAGCTGGCACGCGCACTGACCGCCATGCACGAGAGCCCAGGCGCTGCCTGGGCACTGGAACCCATGGCCGAGGCTGCCGGCATGTCACGCAGCGCTTTTGCGGCTGAGTTCAAGTTGCACCTGGGCGTCACCCCTGCCGAATACCTGCTGCAGTGGCGCATAGCTTTGGCGCAGTCG
>JAJTGU010000265.1 GCA_021297985.1 Rubrivivax sp. | reverse complement strand
CGGGCCTGCGCCACGTCGCCGCGACCGCGCCGTACATGCACGACGGCAGCCTGGCAACGCTGGCTGACGTGGTGGGTCACTACGACCGCATCGACCTCGAACGCCTGCATGCCGATGGCGAACGCATCCTGGTGCCACTGCAGCTGACGCCGGCCGAGCGTGCCGACCTGCTGGCCTTCCTGGACAGCCTGGGCGGCCCGGTGGTGGCGCCGGCAGGACTTGGCACCGACCGGCCCGACGCGTGCCGCAAGGCAGGCGTTGCAACAGCCCGTTCAGGGCCAAGTCGGACAGAATCCGGGGTCCTGCCCCGACGGCCTGCACCATGAGCGAAACCCGCACCCCCGCCCGCACCGACTCCGCTGCCGGCGACAGCCGCGCCCAGGCCCTGCGTCAGCTGGGCTCGCGAGCCCACCAGTTGCGGGCGACGACGCGCGCCTCGGACCACTTCATCAACCAGGGGGGCGACGACGCCGTCAACACCGCATCGTGGCTGATGTCGGCTGCACTCGATCTCGCCGCCGAACTGGCCGCCGACATCGACGGTCTGGCCCGCAGCCTGAAGGAGCAACCCGACGCTGCACTGGATGCCGTCGTACCGAAGCTGCGGGTGCTGTCGCACCAGCTGCAGGCCGCGGCCAAGGCGGCGGACCACTTCCTGGACCAGGAGGGTGGCGACTTCCAGGACACGGGCTCATGGCTGATCGCCACCGCCAGCGGCCTGGCCGGCAAGCTCGCCGCGGATATCGACAACGCGGTGACGTCGGCACGTCGCCTGCCGGACAAGAGCAAGCTCGACAAATCCACCATCGAACCCCACGATCCGCAGTTCACGCGGCGTGTCGCCGCGGCGACGACCACGGCGCGGGGGGGCTGAGGGCCGGCTCCACACAGGCAGCCGATTGCGATGTGCCGCTCCAGGTCATGATGGTCGGGGTGAAAGGATTCGAACCTTCGACCCACTGGTCCCAAACCAGTTGCGCTACCAGGCTGCGCTACACCCCGACGAAGAAAGCGGGAGTTTAGCCGGCCGGCACACCGAGCCCTTGGGCGGCGGCGATGGTGGCGGTCATCACGACCACGCCGTCGGCATCGGCGACCAGCCAGTCGCCTGGGTGCACGGTCACGCCGGCGACCGTCACGGGCGTGTCAGCCTGGCCCTCGCCGCGGCGCTCGCCGGCCATCGGCACCAACGCAAGCGCGAGGACACCGACGGCAGCCGACTGGAGTTCAGCGACGTCGCGCACGGCACCATGGACGACGATTCCGGCCCAGCCATTGCGCGCAGCGGCGCTGGCGAGGTTGCCACCCACCAGCGCCCGGCGCAGCGAGCCGCCGCCGTCGACCACCAGCACCTGGCCGGCGCCCGGCGACTCGACTGCGGCCTTGACGAGGCTGTTGTCTTCGAAGCAGCGCACGGTACGGACCGGACCGCTGAATGCCGCGACGCCACCATAGGACTGGAACACCGGCGGCACGACCCGGAAGGCGCCGCTGGCATCGGCCTTGTACGCATCGCACAGGTCGCAGGTCGGGATCGTTCGGGCAGCAGTCATGCGGGGCCTCTTGCGTGAGCTTGGACTTGGGCCTGGTCGCGAATTGCCGTCAGCGTGGTGCGGCTGGTGCTGACGTCGACATCGAGCTTGAGGTGCAGCAGGGTCGGCGTGCCACGTTCCAGCGCGCGCGCAAGGGCCGGCTCGAACGCGGCGGTCGTGTCGACGCGCTCGGCGCTCCATCCGTAGGCCCGCGCGAGCGCGGCGAAGTCCGGGTTGTACAGATCGCTGCCGCTGGTGCGGCCGGGGTACTCGCGCTCCTGGTGCATGCGGATCGTGCCGTAGCTGCCGTTGTCGACGACGATGCTGATCAGCCGCCTCGCGCCGTAGCCGGTGGCGGTGGCGAGTTCCTGGCCGTTCATCAGGAAGTCGCCATCGCCGGCCACGTTGACCACGGTGCGATCCGGATGCAGCAGGGCGGCGGCCACCGCGGCCGGCAGCCCGTAGCCCATCGCCCCGGAGGTCGGTGCCAGTTGCGTGCGGCCGTGCAGCCGCGCCGCCGGGTACTGCACGAAGCGGTGCAACCAGCCGCTGTAGTTGCCGGCGCCATTGGTGTAGACGGTGTCTTCAGGCGCCAAGCGCTGCATGGTCTTCATGACCTCGGCCATGTCCAGTGGCTCGACGGCCGCGCTGGGCACGAGGTTGGCCTGGTAGTCGGCCTGGGCCGCGGCCGTGCGCTCGCGCCAGCGCAGCGCCGTCGGCGGCTCCAGCGCCGCCAGCGCGCGTGCGGCGGCCGGAACGGCGGCCTGGATCAGCAGGTCGGCCGCGTAGACCCGGCCCAGTTCCTCGGCGCCCGGGTGGATGTGCACCAGCTTCTGCAGCGGCCGCGGCGCCTGCAGCAGGGTGTAGCCGCCGGTGGTCATCTCGCCCAGGCGGATGCCGAGCGCGACGACCAGGTCGGCATCCTTGACCCGCTGCGCGAGCTTTGGATTGATGCCGATGCCGACGTCGCCGGCGTACTGCGGGTGGCGGTTGTCGAACGTGTCCTGGAACCTGAAGCCGTTGGCCACCGGCAGCGCCCAGGCCTCGGCGAATCGCTCCAGCGCGGCGCTGCCTTCGGCGTCCCAGCCCGGCCCGCCGACGATCAGCAGCGGCCGCTCGGCGTCGACCAGCATCTGGCGCAAGGTGCGCATCGCGCCGGGCGCCGGCCAGGCCTGGGCCGGCTCGACCCGCGGCAGCACCGCGGCGGTGGTCGGCGTCGTCAGCATGTCCTCGGGCAGGGCCAGCACCACCGGGCCGGGGCGACCCTGCATCGCGACGTGGAAGGCGCGGGCCACGTACTCGGGCAGCCGGTCCGCACTCTGCACCTCGGCCACCCACTTGGCCATGCCCAGCGTTCCGGGGCCGAAGACCTGGCGGTAGTCCAGTTCCTGGAAAGCCTCGCGGTCGCGCTGGTCCGACGCGACCTGGCCGATGAACACGATCATCGGCGTCGAGTCCTGGAACGCGGTGTGGATGCCGATGCTGGCGTTGGTGGCGCCCGGGCCGCGGGTCACGAAGCAGATGCCGGGTCGGCCCGACAGCTTGCCCTGGGCCTCGGCCATGAAGGCTGCGCCGCCTTCCTGGCGGCAAGCGATGAAGCGGATCCGCTCGCGGTGTTCGTGCAGGCCGTCGAGCACCGCCAGGTAGCTCTCTCCGGGCACGCCGAAGCAGGTCGAAACACCCTGGGCGATCAGCGCTTGGACCAGCGCGTGCCCGGCCGGACGCGCCGGGTTGGAAGTGGCAACAGACATGGAACGCGACTCTACGCGGTGGCTATCTCACTTTCACTTCGGCCCTTCGACCACGCGTGCTGAAGCCGACAAGGCCGGCACTGACGATGCCCAGGCCCAGAGTGGCCGCAGCGCCCAGGAAGATGGCATTTGGCGCGGCGTGGTCCAGCAGCCAGCCGAACACCGGTGCTGCAAGGGCAAAACCCACGTCCAGGCCCGAGTACACGGTGCCGTAGACCCGACCCGTGGCACCCGGCGGCGAAGCGCGCTTGATCAGCATGTCGCGCGACGGCCCGGCCAGCCCGGTGCCCAGGCCGGCCAGCGCCACGAGGGCCATCGCCGCCATCAACGGCAGCGGCAGCACCGCCACGGCCAGCAGCAAGGCCCCCGACGCCGCCATCGCGCCGGCGATCGTGACTTCGAGCCGCTTGACGCGACCGGCGACAAAGCCGCCCATCACCATGCCGACGGCCCCGCAGACCATGTAGGCGCTGACGACAAAGGCTGTCGCCGTGGCCGGTGCACCGAACATCTGGGCCAGCGCCGGACTGGCGAAGCTCTGGATCGCCGACAGCGCCGCGGTGGTCCAGAAGAAGAAGCTGAAGCACAGCCACACCGACGGCAGCTTCAGGAAGGCCAGCGAGCCGTCGTCCACCACCGATTCAGCGCCACTGCCGGGCTTCACCACCGCGTGGACACGGTCGTCGATGGCCTCGCGCTGCCACCACAGCAGCAGCAGAACCGACGCGGCCAGCAGCGCCGTGCCGAGGTAGGCGTAGCGCCAGTTGCCGAAGGCGCTGCTCAGGCCGATCAGGAACACCGGCGCCAGCGCCCAGCCCAGGTTGCCGCTGATGCCGTGGACCGAAAACGCGTGACCCAGGCGCGCCTGCGAGACCCGCTTGTTCAGGATCGTGAAGTCGGCCGGATGGAACGGGCAGTTGCCGAAACCCGCGAGCGCCGCAGCCAGCACCAGCCCCGGCATGCCGTCGGCGTTGGCTGCCGCCAGGCCCGCGAGCACGAACATGCCCATGGCGGCGTACAGCACCGGCCGCGCGCCGATGCGGTCGACCACGAATCCGGCCAGTGCCTGGCCGACACCGCTGATGACGAAGAACACCGTCACCAGAAGACCGAGCTGCGAATAGCTGAGCCCGAACTCGGCGATGAAGGCGGGGAACAGCGGCGGCAGCAGCAGGTGATGGAAGTGCGAGGTGCCGTGCGCCAGACCCACGAGTCCGATGGTGCGCGCTTCTCGACCCAGGCTGGGGGTTGCCGGCAAGGTGGCGGTGTTCATGGTCGAACACTGTAGGTCGCCCAAGAGGGGCTGAATCACGATAATCAGCCAATGACTGTCGAGATCCGGACATTGGCAAGCCCATCCGCCGGCCGGGCGCCCGGGCGGCCACGCCGCGGCACCCGCGTCGGCCCGATCACGCCGCACCTGTATCCACCCAGTGCCGAGCGGCCGGTCCGAGCCAAGCTGCACCGGCTGGTGGCCAGCACCGAGGTCGTGCCGCACTCGCACGCCTGGGCCCAGCTGGCTTACACGACGACGGGTGTGCTGCGTCTGGCAACACCCGACGGCACCTACCTCACGCCGCCGTCGCGAGCCGTCTGGGTGCCCGCCGGGGTTGAACACGCCATCACGGTGGTCGAGGACGCCGAGCTGCGCACGCTGTACCTGCATCCGCAGGCTTCGCTGGCGTGGCCGCGCTGCCGCGTGCTGGAGGTCTCGGAGCTGCTGCGGGCCGCCGTCTTGCAGCTGGACACGACGCCGGACGGACCCCGCCAACGACTGGACGCCGCCACCCGCGAACGCGAGCAGCTGCTGGCCGCCGTCGTGCACGACGAACTGCGGCGCGCCCGCGCCGTCGCGCTGGGGGTGCAGTGGCCGGCCGACAAGCGGCTGCGCGCGCTGTGCGAGTCGGTCCTGGCCGATCCGGCCCGCCACGCCACGCTGGAGGGCTGGGCCGACGAACATGCCGCCAGCGCGCGCACGATGGCGCGGCTGTTCAGGCGCGAACTGGCCACCAGCTTCGGCCAATGGCGACAGCAGGTGCTGCTGGCCAAGGCCCTGACCTGGGCGGCCGAGCGCCGGCCGATGGGCTGGATCGCGGCCGAGCTGGGCTACGCCAGCGCCAGTGCCTTCAGCGCCATGGTGCGACGTGCCGTCGGCGAGCCGCCGAGTCGGTTCTTTGCCACCGCACGCTGAAAGACGCCGATCGACCGCCGCACGACAATCCCGCCCCATGGAAACCGTTCTCTACGACTTCACCCGCCAGAACGCGCGTGGCGTCTGCAGCACCGAGCAGGCCTGGGCGCGCGTGCCCGCGCCCGCGGCCGACGCCGCCGCCCGCGCCGCGCTGAAGGCGCGCGCCAAGGCCTTGCTGGCCGAGCATCGAGCCGTGCTGGTGGCGCACTACTACGTCGACGGCGAATTGCAGGACCTGGCACTGGAGACCGGCGGCTGCGTGGCCGACTCGCTGGAGATGGCACGCTTCGGACGCGACCACCCGGCGCAGACGCTGGTGGTGGCCGGCGTGCGCTTCATGGGCGAGTCGGCGAAGATCCTGTCGCCTGACAAGCGGGTGCTGATGCCCGAGCTCGAGGCCACCTGCTCGCTGGACCTGGGCTGCCCGGCCGACGAGTTTGCCGCCTTCTGCGACGCCCACCCGGACCGCGAGGTCGTCGTCTACGCCAACACCAGCGCGGCCGTGAAGGCCCGCGCCGACTGGATGGTGACGAGTTCGTGCGCGCTGGCCATCGTCGAGCACCTCAAGGCCCAGGGCCGCAAGATCCTGTGGGCGCCCGACCGCCATCTGGGCGCGTGGATCCAGCAGCAGACCGGCGCCGACATGCTGCTCTGGAACGCCGCCTGCATCGTGCACGACGAGTTCAAGGCGCTGGAGCTGCAATTGCTCAAGGAGCAGTACCCGCAAGCCCTGGTGCTGGTCCACCCGGAGTCACCCGCGGCGGTGACGGCGCTCGCCGATGTCGTCGGCTCGACCTCGCAGCTGCTGAAGGCCGTGATCGACGGCGACGCGCCGCAGTTCATCGTCGCCACCGACAACGGTCTGATGCACCGCATGCGCCAGCTGGCGCCCGGCAAGACGCTGATCGAAGCCCCGACCGCCGGCAACAGCGCCACGTGCAAGAGCTGCGCCCACTGCCCCTGGATGGCGATGAATGCGGTCCAGGGCGTGGTCACGGCACTCGAGTCCGGGCTGGGCGAGGTGCACGTCGACGCCGCCGTGCGCGCCAAGGCCATGGGCTGCATCGAACGCATGCTGGACTTCGTCGCCGCCCATCCGGGCGCGATCGCCCAGCCGCAGCGACGTGCCGCCACCGGCCCGCTGCCGCACCTCGGCGCGGCCTGAGTCGGCAGGTCTGCGGCAATGAACTTCGATCGCAACGAGACCCTGGCCGAAGCGCGCGAGCGCAACATCCGCGACGCCCTCGCCGAGGACATCGGCCGCGGTGACTGGACCGGCCGCCTCGTGCCGGCCGGCCAGCGCCTCCGCGCGCGGGTCGTCTCCCGCGAGGCCGCGGTGCTCTGCGGACGAGACTGGTTCGACGGCACGGTGCGGGCGCTCGACGCCACGGCCCGGCTCGATTGGCGGGTCGAAGAAGGCGGCTGGATGGCGACCGACGGCGATGTCGTGTTCGTCGAGGCCGAAGCCCGGGCCCTGCTCGCCGCCGAACGACCGGCGCTGAACTTCATCCAGTTGCTGTCGTGCACCGCCACCACGACCCGCCGCCACGTCGATGCGGTGGCCGGCGCTTCGCCATGGCCACAGGGCTGCGCGATCCTGGACACGCGCAAGACCATCCCCGGGCTGCGCCAGGCCCAGAAGTACGCGGTCCGGGTCGGTGGCGGCCACAACCAGCGTCTGGCGCTCTGGCACGGCATCCTGATCAAGGAGAACCACATCGCTGCAGCCGGTGGTGTGCGCCAGGTGCTTGCCAACGCCCAGGCACTGGAAGCCGGGGTCGACATCCAGATCGAGGTCGAGACACTGGAACAACTGGCGCAGGCGCTGGACGCCGGGGCGACCAGCGTGATGCTCGACAACTTCACGCTGGATCGCATGCACGCTGCGGTGGCGCTGAACGCAGCGCACGCACGTCCGGCGGTCCTCGAGGTCTCCGGCAGCGTCGAGCTCGATCAGTTGCGCGCCATCGCCGCCACCGGCGTGCACCGGATCTCGGTCGGTCGCCTGACCAAGGACGTGCGCGCGGTGGACTTCTCGCTGCGGGTGCTCGGCCCGTCCGGATAGACCCGCGCGGTCGACCCTTGGGGCTGAAGCTACAGTTTGTTGCCACGCGGCCGATAGCCCGAAGACACGAAACCGCGCAGGATCTCCCTCCATGAGCCACCCCGACTTCACTTCGGTCCGCAACCACAGCGAACGCTCGGTCTTCGACGCCGTTCGACGTCTGGCTCCAGGCTACCCGGCCATGGTCGACCGCGACGAACTGCTGGCCGATGTGGCCTGCGTGGCGCTCAACCGAATCGCGCCGCGCTACATCCGCCACGAGGTCGACTACGTGTTCTACCTGAGCGAGCGCGAGCGCGCCGACAGCGAGCGCCAGATCGGCGAGGCCGTCGAGTACGCGTTTGGCTTCGTCCAGGCGCGTACCGCGATGCGGGCCCGTGGCTGAAACCGGCGACGCCCTGGCACGCGCCTGGGCACTGTGCTACCTCGATCCCGTTGCGGCGCGGATCGCCGGCCACGAGGTCGCCGCTTCACCGGGCCCCGACTCCGCCTGGGGCTGGTGGCATGTCGCACTGGCCGAGATCCGGGCCGGGACCCCGGAGGCCAGTGCACTGGCCCTGGCCCGTGCCCGAACGGCGTTCGGCGCCGCCGCGCCCGCCCAGGCGGCTCTGGGCATGACGATGTGCGACGAGATCCAGGCGATCGCCCTGCGCCGAGGCGGCGACGTCGCCGGATGCAAGGACCTGCTCGACACCATCGACCGCCAGACTCCGGACCCCGCGGACGGTGGACTGTCGCCCGAGTGCGATGCCTTGCGCCGCTTCATCGGCCACAACTCCCGAGCCATCACGCACAAGCTGCTGGGCAACGTCGACGACGGCCTGCGCCACTTCTACGCCGCTGCCGACGCGGCGGCGGCCAGTGGCAACGCGGGCGCGCGGCTGACCGCCTTGTCCAACCTTGGCGGCTACCACCAGGACCTGTTCAACCTCGACGACGCACTCGGGATCAGCGAACAGGCCCTGGCCGAGGCGCTGGCCGCGGCCTCGCCGCCGCTGATCGGAACCACGTGCAGCAATCTGGTCATCATCCACCACGCGCTCGGGCAAGCCGACCGTGCGTTCGAGAAGGCACGCTTCCTGGTTGAGCATCCGGATGCGCTGATGCCCGGTGCGATTGATCGGCTGCGGACACAGATCGCGTTGGGCCACCTGGCTGTCGGAAAGGTCGAAGCCGCGCAGCGCTGGCTGTCCGAAGGCGCCTCGGCCCAGATCGCCGATGGCGACGGTGCTGTCCCCTGGGCCTGGGTGCAGGCCCAGGTGTCCCTGGCGCAGGGCAATCCGGCGCACGCCAGTGCGGTCGCGGCGCCGCTGCTGCGCGACACCGCGCGCGCCCGCGCCAGCACCCCTTACGACCTGATGCAGCTGCTGCGCGCGCAGGCCCAGGCCTGCGAACAGCTGGGCGACCTCGCCAGCGCACTGGCGCACACCCGCAGCGCGCAGAGCCTGTACGAAGAACTCGTCGGCCGCAGCGCGCGTGCCCGCCACCGGGCCTTGCAGGTCCGGCATGAGCTGTCGCGCGCCGAAAGCGAACGCGACCAGGCGCGGCGTTCACAGCTCAGCGCCGAGGCGGACCGGGCCCGCCTGGCGGAACTGAATTCGACGCTCCAGGCCAAGATCGCCGAGATCGAAGACCTGCACCGCGAGCTGCGCGAACAGGCCCTGCGCGACCCATTGACCGGCCTGCACAACCGCCGCTACCTGTTCGAAAGCGGACCCGGCCTGCTCGAGCTGGCGCGGCGCAACGAACGGCCGCTGGTCGTTGCCGTGCTGGACCTGGACCACTTCAAGCTGATCAACGACACCTTCGGCCACCAGGCCGGCGACGCGGTGCTGCGGCGCTTTGCACATCTGCTGCACCAGGTCCTTCGCAAGAGCGACGTGATCATCCGCCACGGCGGCGAGGAGTTCGTCGCCTTGATGCCCGAGATCACGGCCGAGGGTGCGGCGGCCGTGCTGGCCCGGCTGCAAGAGGCCTGCCATGAGCGGACCCCGTCCCCGGGCGGCCGACCCTTGCCGACCTGTTCGTTCTCGGCCGGCCTGGCGGTCTTCCCGAGGCAGGGCCAGACCCTGGACCAACTGCTCGTGCGTGCCGATCGCGCCCTGTATTCCGCCAAGCACCATGGCCGCGGGCGCATCGAGCGCGCGCCGGCCACAGGCTTCAGCTCGCTGGAATAGACCTCAGCCGCCGCGGCTGCGCGCCGGTCGCGTCAGCACGGTCGGAAAGCTCGTCGGCAAGGTCCGTGGGAAGTCCCGGCTGTAGTGCAGGCCACGGCTTTCGTGACGGCGCAAGGCACTGCGCACGATGAGCTCGGCACAGACCACGAGGTTGCGCAACTCGAGCAGGTCGCGGTTGACGCGGAAGTTGGCGTAGTAGTCGTCGATCTCGTCACGCAGGAACTTGATCCGGTGCAGCGCGCGCTCGAGCCGCTTGGTCGTGCGCACGATGCCGACGTAGTTCCACATCAGCAGCCGCAATTCGTCCCAGTTGTGCGCGATCACGACCTGCTCGTCGGCGTCTTCGACCTGGCTTTCGTCCCAGGCCGGCAGGACCATCGCGGCGGGCATCGTTTCCGCCAGGATCGCGTCCGCACAGCCATGGCCGAGGACCACACATTCCAGCAGCGAGTTGCTGGCCAGTCGGTTGGCGCCGTGCAGGCCGGTGTAGGTGGTCTCGCCGACTGCATAGAGGCCCGGCAGGTCGCTGCGCCCTTCGAGGTCGGTGACCACGCCGCCGCAGGTGTAGTGGGCCGCCGGCACGACCGGGATCGGCTCGCGGTCGATGCGGATGCCCAGCCGCTCGCAGCGCTCGAAGATGGTCGGGAAGTGCTCGCGCAGGAAGGCTTCGCCGAGGTGAGTCGCGTCCAGCCACACGTGGTCAAGGCCGTGCTTCTTCATCTCGAAGTCGATCGCCCGGGCCACGATGTCGCGCGGCGCGAGCTCAAGTCGGGAGTCGTGCGCCGCCATGAAACGTGTGCCGCCCGCGTCGCCGGGCCCCAGGCTCGGCAGCTTGAGGTGCGCGCCCTCTCCGCGCAGCGCCTCGGTGATCAGGAAGCTGCGCTCTTGCGGGTGGTACAGGCAGGTCGGGTGGAACTGGATGAACTCCATGTTCGCCACCCGGCAACCGGCCCGCCAGGCCATCGCGATGCCATCGCCCGTGGCGGTATCGGGGTTACTGGTGTAGCGGTAGACCTTGCCGACACCGCCGGTGGCCAGCACGACGGCACGCGCGGCCAGGGTCTCGATCCGGTTGGTGTCGATGTCCAGCGCATAGACGCCGTGACAACGCGGCTCGTCGTCCCGACGGCCATCACGGTTCGCGCCGCGGGCGAGATGCCGCGGCGTCACCAGGTCGACCGCCATCCAACGCTCGCGAAGCCGGATCCGCGGATGCGCCTTGGCGCGCGCCAGCAAGGCCTCGTGGATGGCGCGGCCCGTGGCGTCCGCCGCATGGGCGATGCGACGCACCGCATGGCCGCCTTCCCGCGTGAGGTGCAGCCCCAGAGGACCGTCCGGATCCGGCGAAAACGGCACTCCGGACTCGACCAGCCAGCGCACTGCCTCGGCGCTGCGCTCGGCGATGTGTCGCGCGGTGTGCTCGTCGACCAGGCCGGCACCCGCGTCCTGGGTGTCGCGGACATGGCTGTCGATGCTGTCGTCACTGCCCAGGACCCCGACGATCCCGCCCTGGGCCCAGGCCGTGGCGCCCTCGTCCAGGTTGCGCTTGGCGATCACCTCCACGTCGCAATGGTCGGCCAGGCGAAGCGCGGTGGACAGTCCAGCGAGGCCGGCACCGATGACCACCACCGGGGCTGCGGCAGCGGGCGCCCGTCCGGACTCAGGGCTAACACTCATTGGGTGCGGATCCGAAAGGTCGAAAAGGAGGACGAAACGCTGGATTGTAGAAACCCGCCGATGTCATCCCCAGCCGGATGGGTCGGTCCTGTTACGACTGAAGCCTATGATGTTCCAGCCGCCACACGCCGCAGACCGAAGGCCACCGAGGAACCCGCTGCCGATGACGTTCAACCGCCATGACGACCCGACCAGCGTCCCACGGGGCTGGGCCAGCAGCCCTCGTCCGCCGTCGATCGACGACCTGCTGGCTCCCAAGACCCAGGTTGTCGGCGACCGCGAGGACTATCTCGGCCAGGGTCGACACGATGTCGGCAGGCGCATCGCAGACGACCAGGTCGAGTTGTTTGTGGCCGGCGACCCCGCGGCCGCACTGCAGGTCGAGATCGAACGGCATTCCCCCGCCTACGTCGCGATGCACGACATCGGCACCAGCGCCTCGCTTCGCCTGCTCGGCAGCCTGGCCAGCGCGGCGGAGTCGCACGTCCAGAGGCTGTCGATCCGGCGCCAGGGTCAAGGCGTGCCGCTGGCGGTGCTGCAGTTCGTCGAGATCCCGGTGGCCGACGGCGAACAGGTGCGCGTGTACTCCACCGACGCCAATGCGGATGGCCTGTCGCGCGTGCACATCGCCCGGGTTCTTCTGGCCCACAGCCAACTGGGAGTGCTGCTGGTCGGCGAGTTGCCGCCGCATGCCATGACCACCGCGCTGATGCCGCTGGCCGACTCGCTGCAGAACGGTCCATGGCCGAATCGCGAGATGCTGATGATCCCGCTGGGTTCGGGCACGGCGCTGGCCACTCAGGCCGCACGCTTGCAAGGCGCTCGGGCGGTCCAGATCCACGTCACGCCGCGCGCCAACAAGCCGCGGCATGCCTGGGGCTACATCGCCGGTGCCTGGAACCGCCTTCAGGGTCCGGGCAGCGAACAGGCCTTGCCGGTCGAGCTGAACCGGGCCGTCGCCAAGCCGACGACACCCCCTCCGCTGGCCGAGACCCAGCCGATGCAGTTGCGCAACGATCCACTGCCGATCGCGAACCCAGCAATGCCGCCGCGCGCCCTGCCCTTGCCTGGCGCAACACGCTGGCAGGGCTATGTCGACCGCTGCGTCGCCATCAAGGGGGCCGTCAGCTGCTGTGTCTTCGACGTCCACTCGCTGGCCCCACTGGCGGCCGCCGGCGGCCCGCCCACGGCCGACCGTCTGGCCCAGCGAGGCGCGATGCTTCTCGGCCACTTTGCCGACACCGCCCGGTCACTGGGGCTGGGTGCCACGCGGATCGACGGCACCATCAGCACCCAGGCGCATCACCTGCTTCTGCGCCCGGTGCCGGGCCACCCTGGGATCGCACTGCACCTGGTGCTGCTCGCCGCCACCGGCAACCCGACGCTGGCCCGCATGCACCTGGAGCGCATCGACCCGCCGGCATGAGCCGGCGCCCGGCCCCCGGCCTGCCGCCAGCCCGGGGCACGCAACGGCTTACTGCCCGCTGAAGGGGAGCGACGAGTGGTGCAGGACGATCCGGAGCTTTCCAGCATCGTCCTTCACATAGCCCCAGGTCTTGTCGACGGTGGTGACCTTGCCGTCCTTGCCGGTGATCATCACGTTGCCCATGCTGGTTGCGGAGTCGCCGGCAATGAAGACCGCCGCGTTGCGCGACTCGCACTTCGTCCAGCCCTTGAGAGCGAAGCCGGTGTCCTTCGGGAAGTTGCTGTCGCCGCCCACAAAGTAGGCCAGCGCGCCGGCGCGGGTGGTGCGGAAGGTCTGCGGCGCCACGGTCAGCGTCGGCTTGAACAGCACGGCGCCCATCTGGTAGCCGTAGGCGCTGTCGATGACACGCTCAGCCAGGGCCTTGGCGGCGGGCTGGCCGTTGCGGTCGCCCGTCGTGCTGATGTCCACCAGGGCCTGGCACCAGGCACGCTGAGCCGCCATCACTTCGGCTTCGGTGATGGCCTGATTGACGACCGTCTGGGCCGAGACCAGGCTGGACGACAGAGCCAGTGTGGCAGCGGCAGCGCCAGCGAGCAGGTGCGGGATCTTCATGGAGGGGTTCCTCTAGGTGGTGGGGGGGGTCGAAAGCGGCGCCGATGTCCAGCGACAGGACGCATTGCATGCGACGCCCTTGAACGCCCCCTGAACCCCAGATGAACGGCCGATGAACAGCCTTCGGCGGCAGGGCGGCCGGTCGACAATCCCCACACCATGCTGAGCCGCCGCCTCTCACTTGCGCTGATTGCCCTGGCCGCCACGGTGGTGCTGCAGGGCCTGGGGGCCGTTTGGGTGCTGGGCCAGGCGAAGCGCCAGATCGACCGCGGACGGCTGGCCAGTGACATCCAGCTCGGTTTTGTCCAGCTGTCGGCCACCAAGAAGGAACTCCGCTCGTGGGTGGCGCAGTTGCAGCAAGGTGCGGGCGCCGATGCTGCCGTCGGCAATGCTCTTCAGGCCGCGCTGCGCCAAAGCCTCGTCAGGCTGCAGGGGCTGGCCGATGCCGCGCTGGCCCTGGACGACAGCGATGTTGGCCGGGCCGAACACCTGCGGCGGTTGGACGCGCTGGCCGTACTGGGCCTCAACCTCGACGCCGTGACGCGCGCCATCGCCGACACTGGTCCCCTCAGCCCCGGCGCCGATGCCCGCCAGGCTTGGCTGGCCCTGTCGGCCGTGTTCGACCAGGCACAAGGCCGCGACCTGCGCGTGCTGCTGGCAGATGCCATCACACAGGAGGCCGCGGCCGTGACGCGCAAGCGCGCGGCCGCTGACCGGTCCATGGCCTGGACACGCGGCCTGTGGCTGGCCATGGCCGCCACGCTGGCGATCGCGGCCCTGCTCGCGGCGCTGCACTTCGCCCGCGCGCTGCGCCAGCCGCTGCAGCAGTTGAGCGATGGCGCACGGGCCCTTGAAGAAGGCCGGCTCGACCACCGCGTACCGGCTCAGGGCGATGCCGAGTTCGCCACCGTCGCGCGCAGCATGAACACCATGGCCGCCGCACTGGCCGAGCACCAGTCGCGCGAATCCGACGCGCGCCAGCAGCTGGAAGCCCAGGTGGCGGCGCGGACGGCAGAGCTGCAAGGCGCACTCGAGGCCCTGCGTCAGGCCGATGCGCGTCGGCGTCAGCTGTTTGCCGACATCAGCCACGAGCTGCGCACGCCCACGACGGCCATCCGCGGCGAGGCCGAAATCACACTGCGCGGCCGCGATCGCATGGCCGACGAATACCGTGCCGCACTGCGCCGCATCGTCGAAGGCTCGCAACGCCTGGCCGGCGTCATCGACGACCTGCTGGCCATGGCGCGCAGCGACATCGATGCGCTGGCGCTGGCGCGCCGCCCGCTCGACCTGGCCGAGCCGCTGGCCGACGCGCTGGCCCAGGCCGCGCCGCTGGCGGCCGAGCGGGGCGTTCAGCTCACGTGTGGTGATGCCGATACGCCGCCGCCCTGGACCGTGCTGGCCGACCCGCAGCGCTTGCGTCAGCTGTTGATGGTGCTGCTCGACAACGCGATCGGCTATTCGCATCGCGGCGGGAGCGTGCGCGTCGAGGTGCGGGGTGCCGAGCGGGGTGTCCTGTTGCTGGAAGTGACCGACGAGGGCATCGGCATCGAAGCCGACGAGTTGCCGCAGGTCTTCGAGCGGCACTTTCGCGGCAGCGCGGCCCGGCTGCACCGGGCCGAGGGCATCGGCCTGGGTCTGGCGATTGCGCGCGCACTGGCGCAGGCGCATGGCGGCTCACTCACATTGGCCAGCGAGCGCGGCCGCGGCACCCGGGCGCAGCTGCGGCTGCCGCTCAGCAGCGCCGTACCCATGCCGCCCGGTGGCCCCCAGGGGAAGCCGGCTTGAACATCCTGCTCGTCGAAGACGACGCCCGCATTGCCGACTTCCTGCAGCGCGGCCTGCGCGCGGAGGGCTGGCGTGTCGAACGTGCGGCCACGGGTCCCGAAGGCCTGGCGATGGCCCGGGATGCTGCGCGGGATGCCGCCCAGGAGGTCGGGGCATCCAGCACGCCAACGCTGATGGTGCTCGACCTGATGCTGCCCGGCCTCAATGGCCTGGAGGTCTGCCAGACCCTGCGCGCCGAAGGCGTGACGCTGCCGATCCTGATGCTGACGGCGATGACGACGCTTGAGGATCGCGTCACCGGCCTGCGGCTGGGGGCCGACGACTACCTCTGCAAGCCGTTCGAGTTCGAGGAGCTGCTGGCACGGCTTGAAGCGCTGGCCCGCCGAGGACGATCGACACGCCCCCGCCACAGCCCCACGCTCACGGTGGCGGACCTGGTGTTCGACCGCGAGCGCATGCGGGTCACGCGCGCCGGGCGGGCCGTCACGCTCACCGCGCGCGAGCTGGCGTTGCTCGAACTGCTGATGAGCGCACCCGGACGGATGTTCAGCCGCGAGCGCATCCTGGCCAGTGTCTGGGGCACGCACGAAGACCCGCTGACGAACATCGTCGACGTCTACATCCGGCGTCTGCGCAGCAAGGTCGACGAAGGCTTCGAACCGGCGCTCATCCACACCCAGCGCGGGCTGGGTTATCGACTCGAAGCCCCGACGGGTTGAGTCGGGGTGGACGGGGCTTGCGCGGCCCTGTCGCTCAGAAGCTGTACTTGATGCCGAAGGATGGCAGCAGCGGCAACTGCTCGATCTCCGTCCGCGTCTTGTGGTCCGCGCTGGAGTCGTATCCGGCGACGTTCTTGCGCGCGTAGGCATTGATCCTAGAAACCGCAGTTTGGCGACCTGAACTCGGCCGCGAGCCAGCACTGGCGCGGTGAACGGCGGATTTGGCAGACTCACCCGATGGGTGAGTCAAGACGCAAGCGACAAGGGGCCCTGATCCGGGGTGGCGGCGAGGCTGAACAGCCGGTGGTGGTCGACACCCTGGGCGGGCGCATGCACGTGCGCTGGGACTCGGGTGCGGCGGCCACGCCGCACGGCCAGTTGGTCTTCTTCGCCGAGTTCCTGGGCGCCACCGGGGTGTTCGAGCGCTGGGTCTCGGCGTGCCCGTTGGATTACCGCAGCGGCAACGCGCCTGACAAGCGCGACGTGCTCGGCACCTTGATGCTGGGGCTGCTGGCCGGTCATCGGCGCTACGCCCACATCACCGCGCTGCGCGGCGACGCGGTGGCCGCGCAGGCCCTGGGCATGAACAAGGTCGTCAGCGAAGACGCCCTGCGCCGCGCGCTGGAACGCATCGACGAGTCGTCCAGCACCGCATGGATGCGCCCGGCGTTGATGCACTCGGTGCGCGAGGCACTCGACCGTCCCTGGGTGCTGGACATCGACGCCAGCATCAAGCCTCTGTACGGGCGCCAGGAAGGTGCGGAGATTGGCTACAACCCGAGCAAGCCGATGCGACCCAGCCACGTGCTGCACACCTTCTGGGTGGGCAACCTGCGCCTGGTGCTGGATGTGCAGGTCAGCTCCGGCAAGCAGCACACCAGCGTGCACGCCAAGGCCGCGCTGGCGCGGTTGCTGGACGAACTGGGTGACAAGCGCCCGGCGCTCGTGCGGGGTGACTCGGGCTACGGCAACGAAGGCATGCTGGTGGAGTTGGAGAGCCGAGGCCAGCCCTACCTGCTGCGCATGAGGCAGACGGCCAACGTGCAGCGCCTGGTCGCGCAGCAGTTCGCGCGGCAGGACTGGAGCCGGCCGGACAGCCAGGGCTGCCAGATGGTCGAGGACTGGCTGCAGTTGCAGGGCTGGAGCAGGAAGCGCCGGGTGGTGGTCGTGCGCCAGCGCATCCGAGGCGGGATTGCGCGTGAGCGGCGAGTCGACGGCAAGCAACTCAAGCTCGACTTGGCAGGTCCCAGCGTGCACGAAGGCGAGAGGCTTTGGCAGTACGCCGTGCTGGTGACGGACGCCAAGGTGCCGATCGAGGCGGTGGGGCAGCTCTACCGCGACCGTGCCGACTGCGAGAACGGCTTCGATGAGCTGAAGAACCAGTGGGGCCTGAGTGGCTTCACGACGCAGGACATCAACCGCTGCCAGACGACGGCCAGAGCCTGCGCGCTGGTCTACAACTGGTGGAGTTGGTACTGCCGTGCGGCCAACCCGACGGCACGCATGGAAGCCATCACAAGCCGGCCGCTGTTGCTGGCGGCGGTGGGCCGGGCCGCGCACAGCGGCGGGCAGACGACGCTGTACCTGACGCCGTTGCACGGCAAGGCGAACATCCTCAAACCGCTGATCGCCAACATCCACGCGGCCTTGCAGCACGTCAGGGCGGCTGCGGAGCAGTTCAAGGCGGCGGACCGATGGGCGTTGATGCTGCGCTACGTCAGCGACAGGATCGCACCCACCCTCGGGCCGTTCAGACCACCGACTGGGCTACCGGCGACGGGGTAACTGCCGGATTTAGGCT
>JAJTGU010000007.1 GCA_021297985.1 Rubrivivax sp. | reverse complement strand
GCCACGGTGGTGGCGCTGAAGCAGCGCGCGCGCGCTGGAGCCGGCGGTGGCTGAACGCGGCGCCCGGCTGCTGGTCGCCGACGACAACAAGGTCAACCGCCTGCTCCTGTCGCGCACGCTGCAGCTCGACGGCCACCAGGTCCAGAGCGCGGAGAACGGCCGCGTCGCGCTGGAGATGCTGCGCGCCCAGGGCTTCGACCTGCTGCTGCTGGACATGGAGATGCCCGAGCTCGACGGCTTCGCAGTGCTCGAGCACATGCGCGCCGACGCCGACCTGCGCGACATCCCGGTGGTGGTGACGAGCTCGCTCGAGGGCGTGGCGCATGTCGCGCGCTGCATCGAGCTCGGCGCCGACGACTTCCTGCACAAGCCGGTCAACCCGGTACTGCTCAAGGCCCGAGTCAACTCCAGCCTCGAGAAGAAGCATCTTCGCGACCAGCAGAAGGCGATGGTGCGACGCTTTGCCACCGCCGAGGTGGCGCAGGACATGCAGACCTCGGGCTTTGCACTCGGCGGCCGGCGGGTGCAGGCCACGGTGATGTTCAGCGACATCCGCGGCTTCACGACGCTGGTCGAGCAGAGCTCGCCCGAGGACGTGATCGAGCTGCTGAACACCTACTACACGCTGATGTTCGAGGCGATCACCGCAAACGGCGGCGTCGTCAACCAGATGATCGGCGACGGCCTGATGGCGATCTTCGGCGCCCCGCGCCCGCTGCCGGAGGCCGAAGCCGCCGCCGCGCGCGCGGCGCTGGACATGCTCGAACTGGTGCAGCTGTTCAACACCGAGCGCGAACGCGAGGCCAAGCCACCGATCATGATCGGCATCGGCATCGCCAGCGGCGACATGGTCGCCGGCTACACCGGCACCCAGCAGCGCGCCACCTACACCTGCGTCGGCGACACCGTCAACCTGGCCGCCCGGCTTGAGGCCCACACCAAACAAACCGGCCACAGCGTGCTGATGTGCGCCGACACCGCGGCCCGGCTGGGCGCCCGATTCACGCTCGAGCCGCTGGGCCCCGTGCAGTTCAAAGGCAAGACCGTGGCGACCGAGGTTTTGGCGCTGGGCGGCTGAGGCGCGCCGGCGCCCGATTGCCTGAGGCTCGGCCAGCCGCGCCCGGCAGCGCCGTCACCCCCAGATCACCTTCTTGCGCGAGCCGACCCACTTGTCGTAGTTCGCGGCCCAGCGGTCCTCGATCTTGTTGCGCTTGACCTTGAAGGTCGGCGTGATGAGGTCGTTGTCCACCGTCCAGGCGTCGGTCGTGACGACGATGCAGTCGAGCTGCTCGTGGGGATCGAGCGACTGGTTGATCGTCGCCAGGTGCTCGGCGAGCGAGGTCTCGAGCTCGGCCTTGCCTTCGGCGGTGGCCGCCTTCTTGGCCGCGTCGGGGTTGAGCATCAGCAGCGCCAGCGGCTGGCCGAGGTTGGCGCCGGTGACGCAGCAGGCCTCGACGGCGTTGTGCATCACGAGCTTGTCCTCGATCGGCGCCGGGGCGACGTACTTGCCCTTGCTGGTCTTGAACAGGTCCTTCACGCGGCCGGTGATCTTGAGGTTGCCCTCGCCGTCGAGCGCGCCCTTGTCGCCCGTCTTGAGCCAGCCGTCGGCCGTCATCGTCTCGGCCGTGGTGTCGGGCTGCTTGTAGTAGCCCAGCATCAGGCACGGCGCCTTGACCTGGATCTCGCCACTGGCGGGGTCGAGCCGGCTCTGCACGCCGTTGTACGGCAGTCCGACCGTGCCCGGGCGCTGCTTGCCGGGAAGCGTGGCGTGGCTGAGGCCGCAGTTTTCGGTCATGCCGTAGACCTCGACCAGATCGAGGCCGAGCTTGTTGTACCAGCGCAGCAGGTCCGGTGGCATCGGCGCGGCACCGCCGGCGGCGAACGTGCACTCCTGCAGGCCCAGCGCGGTCAGGATCTTCTTGCGCACGATGCCGCCGAGGATCGGGATGGACAGCAAGGTGTTGAGCTTCTTGGGCGGCATCTTGGCGCTGATGCCCTGCTGGAACTTGACCCACAGCCGCGGCACGCTGAAGAACACCGTCGGCCTTGCGCGCTGAAGGTCGGAGGTGAAGGTGTCCAGGCTCTCGGCAAAGAAGACGTGCATGCCGGTCGCGAGCTGGCCGTGCTCGACCAGGGTGCGCTCGGCGACGTGCGACAGCGGCAGGTAGCTCAGCATGCGCGCGTTGCCGTCGATCGCCTTCACGCGATCCAGGCCCGACTGCACGGCCCAGGCAAAGGTGCCGAAGCTGTGCATCACGCCCTTGGGCGCACCGGTGGTGCCGCTGGTGTACATGATGGTCGACAGCTCGTCGGCCGGGCGCACCGGCTCGCCGCCCAGCGGCTGGACCTTGGAGACCAGGTCGTCCCAGGCCGGGTAGCGCTTCTTGGCGTCGTCGGGCGACAGCGGGTGCGAGATGCAGGGCAGGCCGTCCGGGATGCCGGGGCGCATGCCCTCCCAGCCGTCGAGCTTGCCGACGAACAGCAGCTTGGCTCCGCTGTGCTCGAGGATCTGGCGGATCGTGCCGGCGGCCAGCGTCGGGTACAGCGGCACCGAAACACCGCCGGCCATCCAGATCGCGAAGTCGGTGAACATCCAGTGCGCGGTGTTCTTCGAGATCAGCGCGACACGGTCGCCGGGCTCGATGCCGCTGGCCTTCAGGTGGGCGGCCATTCGCCGGACCTGGTCGAGCGTCTCCTTCCAGGTGTAGTCGCGAACCTGGCCGCCGCCCAGCGGCTGCGTGTAGGCGACGCGGTTCGGGATCGTCCTCTCCCAGTGGTACAGGCGCTGGAGGGCGAGCGTTTCGGGGGTGGCGGCGAACGACATGGCGCTTGGGTTGGCCCCGGAACCGGGGCAACAGACTTGAAAGGGTGGGCGAGCCTAACCACGCCGGCACCCGGCGCCAATCGGGCTTGCACGGGGCTGGTGCACCGTGCCCTCCGGTGGGGGGCAGGGTTGCCCCGGGGGCGGGCACGCGCTGGCGCGGCGCCCGGCCGTGCGGGTCAGCGCCCGTTTCCGGCCGCGTCTTCGAGCTGCTGGCGGACCTGGCGCAGCGCGCGCAGCACCAGAGTCGCGTCGAGTCCGGCTTCGGGTGCCAGCCTGGCGACGCTGTCGTCGAGGCCCTCCGGGTGCCGGTCGGCCACGTGCACCCAGACCGACAAGGCGCAGATCGAGCGCCGGGCGGGCATCTCCGGCAGCCCCAGCCCCGCCTGGGCAAAAACGTGCTGGCGCACGCTGGCCACCGCGGCCGCCCCCAGGCCCCAGCTTTCACAGAGCGCGGCGCCCAAGGCGTCGTGGCTGACGCCAAAACCCGCTTTCTCCAGTGTCACGAGCTCACCATCGTCGTCACCCGCGGCGCGCAGCATCGCGCCGTAGTGCTGGGTCGAGTGACGGAACAGCACGGCCTTGCCACATTCCTCGAACAGCCCGGCCGAGTGCGCCGCCCAGCCGTCCAGCCCCAGCCGCGCTGCCAGCCGGCCCATCAGCAGTCCGCGGCGTGCGGCGCGTTGCCACAACGGCTCGAGCTCCGTCGAGGGTGGGAACGCCGCCCGCAGCCCCATCTCGAAGGTCACCGCGGCGACCTCGCGCATGCCCAGGTACGTGACGGCCTGCTGCACGCTCTGGACCCGTCCCTTCAGCCCGTAGAGCGACGAGTTGACCGCCTTGAGCACTGCGGCGGCAAGGGCCATGTCGCTTTCGATCAATTCGGACGCTGCCTGCAGGTTGACCTCGTCGTCTGCCAGCAGCAGCGACAACTGCACCAGGGACTGCGGCTGCGCCGGGATGTCGATGTCGAGCGTGCGAAGTTCGGGGTTCACGGACACGGGCATTCCTGCTAAGTCGGGCTGCGATCTCAGCGTGCCAGGTGGCTGCCGAGCACGGGGAAGAGCTTGACCAGGCCGTCGGCGAGCAGCTCGACGGCCATCGCCGCGAGGATCAGGCCCATCAGCCGCGTCATCACGTTGATGCCGGTGCGGCCCAGCACCTTGGCGATGCGCCCGGACGCCGAAAACGCGAGGAAGGTGACCAGCCCGATGACGACGCCGTAGCCGACCAGCACCGCCAGCTCCCAGGCATGGCGGGTCTTTTCGGCGTAGATCACGACGGTGGAGATCGTGGCCGGCCCGGTCAGCAGCGGGATCGCCAGCGGCACGACGGCGATGCTGGCGCCGGCGTCGGCCTTGGCCTGGCCGTCGCTGACGTCACCCGGCTTGCTCTCTGCGGGCTGAGCGTTGAGCATCGAAAGCGACGAGATCAGCAGCAAGGTGCCGCCACCGACCTGGAACGAGGCGATCGAGATGCCGAAGAACTCGATGATGCGCAGCCCGGCGACCGCGCTGAGGGCGACGACGCAGAAGGCGGTGAACGAGGCGATCCGGATCGTGCGCAACCGCTGCTCGCGGGTGAAGCTCTGCGTGAAGTGGATGAAGAACGGCACCACGCCGATCGGGTTGACGATCGCCAGCAGCGCGATCAGGGGCTTGAGCAGGTCCATGCAGGGATCATCGGCAGGCGAGGGCGGGACTTGTGCAGAGCTTGAGCGGGGCTTGTTGCGGCACCCGCCATTCAAGGGTTAGCACGGGGGCCGCAAAAACAACACCGCCCCGTGCCGGCTTTGCAGTGTGTCTCATGCGGGGGACATAATCGCAATTTCGTGTCTGGCCGGTTCCCCCTTTGCCGTTTTTCGAGAGTTGCCGTTGATCGTCGACGTCGTATGCAGGGTAGAGGCTCCGCAAGGCTCCAAGTCGAGGTGCGCCCCACGCACCCGGTGTTTCCAGTGTTCCTAGCGTGTTCTGATCGAGGGCTCCCCTGTGGGTAACAAACTTTACGTCGGCAATCTGTCCTACTCCGTTCGCGACGAGTCTCTGCTCCAAGCGTTTTCCCAGTTCGGCAGCGTGACCTCTGCCAAGGTCATGATGGACCGTGAGACCGGCCGCTCGAAGGGCTTCGGCTTTGTCGAGATGGCCAGCGATGCCGACGCGCAAGCGGCCATCAACGGCATGAACGGCCAGCAGCTCGAAGGCCGTGCGATCGTCGTCAACGTGGCCCGCCCGCGCGAAGAGCGTCCGGGTGGCTTCGGCGGCGGTGGTGGCGGCAGCCGCGGAGGCGGCGGTTACGGCGGCGGCGGTGGTGGCTACGGCGGCGGTGGCGGCGGTGGCAACTACGGCGGTGGCGGTGGCGGCAACTACGGCAGCGGCGGTGGTGGCGGTGGCAACTACGGCGGCGGTGGTGGTGGCTACGGCGGTGGTGGCGGCGGTGGCACCGGTGGTGGTGGTGGCGGTGGCCGCAGCCCCTACGGCGGCGGTCGCAGCCCCTACGGCGGCGGCGGTGGTGGCCGTGGCGGTTACGGCGGTGGCCGTGGCGGCCAGGGTGGCCAGGGCGGCGGCGGCCAGGGCGGTTACTGATCCTGAACCTCGCCGGACGTTCATCCGTCTGGCGAGTGGCACAAAGAAGGCGCGGTGGCGGTTGCTCCCGCGCTTTTTTGTTGGCCGATCGATGTCCTTGAGAGCCCCCGCGGGGACTCAATACCGCTCCGGCCGCAGCACCTCGACCTGGGCGAAGTACAGCGCGACGCTGTAGTGCGCGGCGTACTGAGTCAGCACCTGCTCGGCGATGGCGTCGGCCACTTTCGGCTCGCAGATCAGCTTCAGCTCGATCGTGCGGTCGGCCTCCCAGGCGCCCTCGCGCACGCCTTCGTGGTTGGCGCCACGCACCTCGGTCAAGGTCCAGCCCTGGGCGCCCAGGCGCTGGGCGTCGCGGATCAGGCTCTTCTCGAGCACCGCCTCGGCGACGACGACGAGCAGGGTCTTGGGGTGCTTGTGCAGCGGAGTCATGGCACCAACCTTTGCGCCAGGGCGATGTACATCGGGATGCCGATCACGATGTTGAACGGGAAAGTGATGCCCAGTGCCGCCGTGATCGACAGCGCCGCATTGGCCTCGGGCACGGCAATGCGCATGGCCGTCGGTGCGGCGATGTAGCTGGCGCTGGCGGCCAGCGTCGCCAGGATGGCCACGCCGCCGGTCGACAGCCCGAGCGCCCAACCCAGCGCGGCCCCGGCCAGCGCCAACACCGGCGGCACCGCGAGGCCGACCACCAGCACCGCGACACCGAAACGCCGGACTTCGGCCAGCCTCGAACCCGCCACCAGGCCCAGTTCGAGCAGGAACAACGCCAGCACGCCCTTGAACGGATCGATGAACACGGCCTGGATCGGCGCCGTGCCGGCCTCGCCGGCCACCGCCCCGATCAACAGACCGCCCGCGAGCAGGAGGACACTCTTGCCGAACAGCACGTCGTGCGCCAGCTCGCCCCAGGCGGTTGCCGGGCGTGTCGAGCCGGCGTTGGCGCTCGACCGATTGCGGGCCCAGCGCGCAAGCAGGATGCCGGCGACCAGGCCCGGCGCCTCCATCACCGCCACCCACAACGGCGCATGGCTTTCGTACGGGATGCCCTGGCGCTGCAACGCCGCGGTCGCGACGGCAAAGGTGACCACACTGACCGAGCCGTAGTGCGCCGCCAGCGCCGCTGCGTCGGCACCGGCGAGCTTGAGCGCCCGCAGCAGCGGGAACAGCAGCAGCGGGATCACGAAGCCCAGCGCCATGCAGGCGAGCACCTGCGGCAGCAGTGCCATCAACGGCTGCTTGCTGAGCTCGATGCCACCCTTCAGGCCGATCGCCAGCAGCAGGTAGATCGACAGCGTCTCGTACAGCGCTTCGGGCAGCCGGAGGTCGCTCTTGACGAGCCGGGCGAAGACCCCCAGCAGAAAGAAGAAGACGACGACGTCGACGTGTTGCATGACAGAAGTGGGCGCTGCGCGGGTCTACAGCGGCACGCGCTGGCCGGCTTCGCGTTTGTACACCGTGGCACCGGCGTTGCCGGCTTCGCCCAGCAGGCACAGGCCGTAGCGGAACGGCGCTTCGTCGCGGCCGGGGAACCCGAAGCGCAGGTCGCGGAACCAGGCGCAACGCTCGCGCCGGCCGTCGCTGGCGACGACCTCCTCGGTGGCCTCCAGCGCCGGCACCAGCGAGAACCAGCGGTAGAAGGCAAAGGCCTCATGCTGCCAGGCCTCGGCCACCCAGGCCGGGGTGGTGGCGGGGTCGCCCATGCGCGGGGTCGCGCTCCACTCGGCCTGGGCCGCCGGAACGTAGGCGGCCGAAAACCGTCGGATGAACGAGTCGTCGGCGGTTGCGACCAGGCGCTGCTGGCGCTGGGTGTTGACGTGGGCGACGTGGTAGGTCTTGCCGTCGTCGACCGCCACGGTCCAGTTGAAGGGCGACGCCGGCCGCGGCATCACGACGATGCGCTCGACCGCCCAGCCCTGCGCCCGCGCCTGCTGGCGCCCGATCTCGACCGCCTGCTGCTGCCCGACCCAGCCCACCACGACCCAGCCTGCCGCAGCCGCCAGCCCCAGCGCCGCCGGCCAGCGCCGCCGGGGCAGCAGCGCCGCCAGCAGCAGGCCCACGATCAGCAAACCGGTGAACACCAGGTCGATGATGAAGATGGCCCCCAGGCCGAAGCGGGTGTCCGAAAAGGGCGCCAGCAGCATCGTGCCGAACTGCGTGATCCAGTCGCCCGCGATGTGCACGACGATGCCCGCCAGCGCGACCGGGTACAGGCTCTTCCAGCCGCCCGGCTGCTGCCGCAGCGCGCCGAACATCAGCGCCATCGCCGCCGCCACCAGCGCCGCCCACAGGGGCGCCATCAGCAGCGAATGCGTGACCCCGCGGTGGTGGCGCAGGTAGGCCACGTCGCCGGCAAGCTGAACCAGGGCGTCGATGTCCGGGAAGGCACCCGCGACCAGCCCCACCACCACCGCCTGCCAGGGCATCGGGGCGCCGGGGCGTCCGTCCCAGAACGCGCTGAAGCGACCCGCCGCCGGGTGGCGGTCGAACGCGGTGGCGGTGGCCGCATGCGGCGCCTGGCGGGTGGCGATGAGCCGCGCCACCAAGGCGCCCGAGAGGGCGTGGGTCAGGGTGTCCATCCGGAGGTCGACAGCGGGTCGGTCAGTGCAAGGATCAGGCCGTCTTGCTGCGCCGGGGCTTGCGGCCACGCCCGGCAAACAGCTTGTCGAACAGCGGGTTGGGCAGCAGCCGCAGCAGCTTGGCGACGACGCCCATCTGCCAGGGAATGACGCGGTAGGAGGTGCCGGCCGAGATGGCGGCAAACGCCTGGTCGGCAAAGCGGTCGGCCGGCATCAGGAACGGCATCGGGTAGGGATTGCGGGCCGTCAGCGGCGTGGCGATGTAGCCCGGCAGCAGCGTCACCACCTGGACACCCGAGCCGCGGCATTCGCCGCGCAGGCTCTCGCAGTAGGCTACGACCGCGGCTTTGCTGGCGCAGTAGGCGCCATGGCCGGGCAGGCCGCGGATCGCCGCGACGCTGGCGATGCCGACCAGGGCGCCGCTGCGCCGGTCGAGCATGCCCTGCAGGAAGGGGTGGAAGGTGGCAGCCAGGCCGACATTGTTGGTCGCCAGCGTGTCGCGCAGCACGTCCAGGTCCTCGCGCTGGGCGGTGTCCATGCCCACGCTGATGCCGGCATTGGCGATCACCACGTCGGGCAGGCCCTGGCGAGCGATGCAGTCGGCCCCGGCGGCGACGATGCTGTCGAGCACCGAGACGTCGGCCGCATAGACCGCCCAGCGCTCGCGCGCCAGGCCCTGAGCCGCGGCCCAGGACTCGACCTCGCCGGTGCGACGCGCCACCAGGGCCAGCCGCCAGCCGGCCTGGGCGTAGCGGGCGGCCAGCGCCTGGCCGATGCCACTGGACGCGCCGGTGATGAAGACCAGCGGCGCAGGCTTCGCGCCGCTCATCGCCGCACCCCACCCGGTGGCCAGACGGCACGCATCGGGCCCTTGAGGTCCAGGCGGCCTGCCGGGTGGTCGTATTCGAGGCCCGCGACCTGCATCTCGGCACTGCCGACACGCAGTTGCACCGGCAGGTGGCTGCGGATGCGCTCGGTGACGAGGAAGGCGTGCAGGAACTCGCCGCGCATCCACAGCGGCGAGCCCTCGCTGCGTTCGCTGGTGACCTCGGCGCCACCGAGCAACTGCACCTCGCTGCCGTCGCTGTTGGCCACCGCCTGGCGGGCCTGGGCCAGCGTGACGCGGCCGTCGGCGGCGATCGAGCGGATCCGGACCTCGTCGATCTCGATCCGGTCCGTGGCCGGAAAGTGGCGCATGCGGGTGCCGTCCATGCGCAGCTTGAGCCGGCCCTGGCTGTCGTATCGCTCCATCGTGAAGCCGCTCATCGTGTAGTCGGGATCGCTGCGCTGCGCGGCGGGGGCTTCGTCGCCCAGTGGCCGCGGCGAGTTCTTCACCAGCCACCAGGTCACCAGCGCCAGCGCCACCATCAGCAGCAGCGGCAGGTAAGCCGACAGCCGCTCGCGCAGCGCGTAGGTCCAGCGCATCCTGAGGGCCGGGCTTGAGGGGGCCATGGTCGTGTCGGGGGCGCGGGTCGAGGCCAGGCTCAGCGGCCGTCCAGCGTCGCCAGCTCGGCGTCGAGCAGGCCGGCGTAGCGGCCGGCGGCCATCAGCAGCAGATCGCAGAACTCGCGTGCCGCACCGCGCCCGCCGGCGGCGGTGGTGACGTGGTGGGCCCGCGCCAGCACCTCGGCGTGCGCACCCGGTGGCGCACAGCTGAACGCGGCGCAGGCGAACAAGGGCAGGTCGGGCCAGTCGTCGCCGATCACGGCCACGTCGGCCCAGCCGACCGACAGCGCCGCCAGCAGCGGCTCGGCCGCGGCCCGCTTGTCCTTGGCGCCGAAGGCGGCATGCACCAGGCCCAGATCGGCCAGCCGGCGACGCAGTGCCGGCGAGTCGCGGCCGGTCACGACCAGCGGCGCGATCCCGGCGCGTTGCAGCAGCTTCAGGCCATGGCCGTCGAGCACGTGGAAGGCCTTGAACGACTCTCCGTGCTCGCCGATGTAGAGCCGGCCGTCGGTGAGCACGCCATCGACGTCGAAGATCGCCGCCTTGCAGCCCAGGCCCGAGCCCTGGGCCTGCAGAAGCAGCTCGGGCGCGAAGCTCAGCGCCGGGCGCTGCGGATCCCTGGGCGTTGCCGGCATGCTGTCTAGATGACCTTGGCGCGCATCAGATCGTTGCTGTTCAGCGCGCCGACGACCCGGCCCTCGGCGTCGACCACGAGCACGCTGGTGATGCGGTGGCGCTCCATGACCTCGGCGGCATCGACCGCCAGCGCGTCGGTACGCACCAGACGCGGGCCGGTGTGCATCACTTCGGCCGCAAGGTGCTCGCGCAGCGGCTTGGACTCGGCAAGCTCGTGCTCGCGCTCGATCAGCCGGCGCAGGTCGCCGTCGGTGAAGATGCCCAGCGGCCGGCCGTCCGCGTCGACCACGGCGGCGAAGCCCAGGCCCTTGCCCGTCATCTCGCGCAGCAGGGTGTCCATGCGCGCCTCGGGTGGCACCCGCGGCACCGCGTCGCCGCCACGCATCAGGTCGTGCACATGCATCAGCAGCTTGCGACCCAGGCTGCCGCCCGGGTGCGACCGCGCGAAGTCCTCTTCACGGAAGCCGCGGGCGTCGAGCAGGGCCACCGCCAGTGCGTCGCCCAGCGCCATCTGCGCGGCGGTGCTCGCGGTGGGCGCCAGGTTCAGCGGGCAGGCCTCTTCCTCGACCGCGCTCGACAGCACGATGTCGGCGTGCCGGGCGAGCGTCGAATCCGGCCGTCCGGTCATCGCGACCAGGGTCACGCCGATGCGCCGGATCGCCGGCAGGATGGCCGCGAGCTCGTCGCTTTCGCCGCTGTTGGACAGGGCCAGCAGCACGTCGCCCGGCTGGACCATGCCCAGGTCGCCGTGGCTGGCCTCGGCCGGGTGGACAAAAAACGCCGGTGTGCCGGTGGAGGCCAGCGTGGCGGCGATCTTGCGCCCGACGTGGCCGCTCTTGCCCATGCCCATCACGATGGTCCGGCCCTTGCATGCCCGCATGGCATGCACCGCCGCCACGAACCCGTCGCCCTGCCGGGCCACCAGGCCCAGCAGCGCCCGGGCCTCGATCTCGAAGGTCCGGCGCGCCATGGCCAGGGCCCGTCCGCCGTCGATGGGGCCGTCGGCCGTGTCGGCTCGGGTGTGCGGCGGGGTGCCGGGGGCTGCGGCTAGCATCGAATCATTCTAGGCAGCCATGGCCAGCACCCTCGAACTCGTCCTGCTCTACCTCGTCGCCGCAGTGCTGGGCGTGGTGGCCTGCCGGATGCTGAAGTTGCCGCCGATGCTGGGCTACCTGGTCGTCGGCGTGCTGATCGGACCCAACGCGCTGGCCTTTGCACAGGACAGCGCCGCCGTGCGCTACCTCGCCGAGTTCGGCGTCGTGTTCCTGATGTTCGTGATCGGGCTGGAGTTCAACCTGCCCAAGCTGCGCAGCATGGGCACGCTGGTGTTCGGCCTGGGCACGGCCCAGGTCGTCGCGACGATGGCGGCCACGGTGGCCGGGCACTTCCTGCTCGTCTGGGCCTGGCCGATGCTGACCGGCCAGGTCTGGGCGATGGGTTGGCAGGGCGCCATCGTGCTCGGGGGTGCGCTGGCGATGTCGTCCACCGCCATCCTCGTCAAGCTGATGAGCGAGCGGCTCGAGATGGAAAGCCCGCACGGCCGCCGCGTGATGGGCGTGCTGCTGTTCCAGGACCTGGCCGTGGTGCCGCTGCTGGTGCTGATCCCGGCGCTGGCGGCCGGCACGGGGCAGCTCGGCCAGGAGCTCGCCTGGGCGCTGGCCAAGGCGGTGGCGCTGCTGACCGTGCTGCTGGTCGGCGGCCAGAAGGTCATGCGCTGGTGGCTGACGCTGGTCGCGCGGCGCAAGAGCGAGGAGCTGTTCGTCCTGAACCTGCTGCTCGTCACGCTCGGGCTCGCGTGGCTCACCGAACACTTCGGGCTGTCGCTGGCGCTCGGGGCCTTCGTCGCCGGCATGCTGGTCGCCGAGACGGAATACAAGCACCAGGTCGAGACCGACATCCGGCCGTTCCACGACGTGCTGCTGGGGCTGTTCTTCATCACCATCGGCATGAAGCTCGACTGGCGACCGGTGCTCGACCAGTGGCTGCTGGTGCTGCTGTTGACCCTGGTGCCGGTGCTTGCCAAGTGCGTGCTGGTGTTCGTGCTCGCCTACGTGCTGCGCACGCCCACCGGCACCGCGCTGCGCACCGGGCTGTACCTGGCCAGCGCCGGCGAGTTCGGCTTCGTGCTGCTGACGCTGGGCGCCGACAACAAGCTCGTCGCGCCGGAGTGGCTGAGCCCGGTGCTGGCGTCGATGGTGCTGTCGATGCTGGCCGCGCCCTTCCTGGTGATGTACAGCAACCGCATCGTCGCGCGGCTGATCTCGAGCGACTGGATGATGCAGTCGGTGGCGCTGACCAGCATCGCCAGGAAGTCCATGGCCGTGCAGGGCCACGTGATCATCTGCGGCTACGGCCGCAGCGGCCAGAACCTGGCCAAGCTGCTGGCGGCCGAGAAGATCGGCTACATGGCCCTGGACCTGGACCCCGACCGCGTGCGCCAGGCCGCCGCCGCCGGCCAGAGCGTGGTCTTCGGCGACGCCGCGCGGCTGCAGAGCCTGATGGCCGCCGGCCTGGCGCGCGCCGCGGCGGTGGTGGTCAGCTACCCCGACACCGCGTCGGCGCTGAAGATCCTGAACCTGGTGCACCAGCACGCGCCCAAGGTGCCGGTGATCGTGCGCACCGTCGACGACGCCGACCTCGACAAGCTCAAGTCCGCCGGCGCCACCGAGGTCGTGCCCGAGGCCATCGAAGGCTCGCTGATGCTCGCGGCGCAGGCGCTGGCCCTGGTCGGCGTGCCGATGCAGCGCGTGATCCGCATCACCCGCGACGCGCGCGACGCCCGCTACGGCCTGCTGCGCGGCTACTTCCATGGTGCCGACGACGACACCGCCGACGAGCTGCACCAGGTGCGGCTGCGCAGCGTCACCCTGCCCGACGCCGCGCGCTGCGCCGGCCAGACCGTGGGCGACCAGGCCCTGCATGCGGTGGGCGTGCAGGTCGTGTCGCTGCGCCCGGCCGGTGGCGGCGCCCAGCCGGCGTCCGACGGCCACGTGCTGGCGCCCGGCGACACCCTGGTGCTGTCGGGGCTGCCCGAGCCGCTGTCGCTGGCCGAAGAGAAGTTACTGCGAGGATGACGCCATGACATTGCGCCGCCGACCCCTGCTGATCGCCCCATGGCTGGCCGCCGCCACGGCTCTGCACGCGCAGCCTGCGCCAGGCGCGTCCGATGCCGGCCGCGTCATCGAGCTGCTGCGCCGCGGGGGCGTCGTCGTCGCCTTCCGCCACGCGCTGGCGCCTGGAACCTTCGACCCCCCCGGCTTCCAGCTCGGCGACTGCACCACCCAGCGCAACCTCAGCGACGAGGGCCGCGAGCAGGCCCGCCGCATCGGCGCCTGGTTCCGCCAGCACCGCCTGCAGCCCGCTGCGGTGCGGTCCAGCCCCTGGTGCCGCTGCGTCGACACCGCGGCACTGGCCTTCGGTGCCGAGCGTGTCGAGCGCTGGTCGGCGCTCGGATCGCCCGCCCAGGAGCAGCGCGCCGACGGCGGCAGCCGCAGCGACGGCACGCATCCGGCCTACGCCCAGCGGCTGGACGCCCTGCGCCAGGCCCTGGCGCGGGCAAGTGCGACGCCGCAGCGCTTCGAGGCCTGGGTGACGCACCAGTTCGTGCTGCGCGACCTGGCCGGTGAGTCGCTCGATTCCGGCCAGGCGCTGGTCCTGCGCCATGACGCCGAGCGTGGCGCGCGCGTCGAAGCGCGCTTGAACCTGCCGGCCTGACGCACACAATGCCGGCCACGATGGCCCACGACCCGCAAACCTCCCGCCCCGCCCGACCCGAGGTCCTGGGCCCGGCCTACATCCGCGAGCACATCCGCACCGTGCCGCACTGGCCGGCCGAAGGCGTGATGTTCCGCGACATCACGCCGCTGCTGTCCAACCCGCGCGTCTTCCGGGTCCTGATCGACCAGTTCGTGCACCGCTACTTCGAGCACCGCCCGCAGGTCGTCGCCGGGCTCGACGCCCGCGGCTTCATCATCGGCTCGGTGCTCGCGTACGAGCTCGGCGTCGGCTTCGTGCCGATCCGCAAGAAGGGCAAGCTGCCGTTCACGACGGTCGAGGAGACCTACGAGCTCGAATACGGCAGCGCGACGGTCGAGATGCACACCGACGCCGTCAAGCCCGGCGACCGCGTGCTGCTGATCGACGACCTGATCGCCACCGGCGGCACCATGATGGCCGGCAAGAAGCTGCTCGAACGCCTGGGCGCCGAAGTCATCGAAGGCGCCGCCATCGTCGACCTGCCCGAGCTCGGTGGCAGCCAGAAGCTGCGCGAGGCGGGCCTGCAGGTGTTCACGCTGGTGGGGTTCGAGGGGCACTGAGGCGCGACGCCACCCAGGCCACCGCCACCGTCAAGCCCGTCCCCAGCGGCACGTACCACGGCCAGCTCAGCCGGCCCAGCGGTGCCAGCCCGTCGAGCCCCGGCAGCGTCGCCAGCCTTGCGGCAAACACCACCAGCAGCATCGTCGACATCGCCACCGCCGCGCCGACGATGACGTGGCGGCCCTGGATGCGCGGGCCGAAGCCGGCCAGCAGGTAGGCGCCGAGCAGCGCGCCGTAGGTGACCGAGGCGATCGACAAGGCCAGCACCACGACCGGCGTGTCGCGCCCGCTGGCCAGACCGTGGAAGCCCAGGGCGCCGACGATCAGCAGCAGGCCCCACAGCAGCGAGCAGATCTTGCCGATGCGAAGCAACGCCGCGGCGTCTTCGGGCCGCGCCGGATCGAGGCCGCGCCAGGGGGCGATGATGTCGGTGCTGAGCGCCGAGGCCAGGGCGCTGATCGACGAGCTGATCGTGCTCATCGCGGCGGCCAGGATGCCGGCGATCACGAGGCCGGCCAGCCCGGCCGGCAGGGCCTGCACGATGAAGTTCACGAACACCCGGTCACCCGCCACGCTTTCGTCGGCCTGGCCGGCGGCCCACAACGCCGTGCCGACGGCGAGGAAGAGCGCGAACTGCGCGATCACCAGCACCCCGGAGCCGACCAGCGCGACCTGCGCCGCACGCAGCGAGCGGGTCGCGAGCAGCCGCTGCACGATGATGTGGTCGGTGCCGTGGCTCGCGGCCGAAAGCATCGCACCGCCGACCAGCGCCGCGACGAAGGCGTAGGGCACATCAAGCGAGAACCGCCCGTCGAAGACCACCAGCTTGCCCGCGGCCCCCGCACGTTCGAGCACCGGCCCCAGCCCGCCAGCCAGATCCAGCGCGATGACGAGTGCCGCCATGCCGCCAGCGACGTAGACCACGAGCTGCAGCGCGTCGGCCCAGACCACCGCCTTGAGCCCGCCGAACAGCGTGTAGAGCAGTGTGACGAGGCCCATCACGACGATGGACGTGGCGACGTCCCAGCCCGTCACCACCGCCAGCGGCAGCGCGCCGGCAAAGATGCGCACGCCGTCGGCCAGGAAGCGCGTGACCAGGAACACCGACGACAGCATGCGCCGCGTCGCCGGCCCGAAGCGCGCTTCCAGCCGCTGATAGGCGGTCTGCTGGCGGCCGCTGAAGTAGCCGGGCAGCAGCCAGATCGCGACGCCGATGCGGCCGATCAGGTAGCCGAAAGCCAGCTGCAGGAAGGTCCAGTCGCCCTTGGCCGCGATGCCCGGCACCGAGATCACCGTCAGCGCCGAGGTCTCGGTGGCGACGATGGACAGCATCACCGCCCCGGCCGGCAGGTCACGCGCGCCGAGAAAGTAGTCGTCCGCCGTGGTGCTCTTGGCCGAGCGCCGCGCAAACCACAGGCCCACGCCCAGCGTGGCGGCCATGTAGAGCGCGATGACGGTGAGGTCCAGGGGCGTCATCGCCCCGATGCTGCCCTGCCCGGGCGCCGGTTCAGCCCCGGGACGACCCGGGCTTGCGGGGGAGTCGCCACGCCGCGAGAGCGCCGCTGCCGAGCATCACCCACAGCAGCATCAGCGGGTCGCCGTTGCCGTTGTGGGCCTGGAGCAGGCTTCTTTCACCGCACAAGCTGAAGGGCGGGTCAGCGCCCCGCCGGTGCCAGCACGGTTTGCCTGAGCAGGCTCTCCGCCGGGATGCCCAGGCCTGCATGCAGCTTCTGGATCATCGTGAGCGTCAGGCCTCGCCGGCGATTCAGCACCTCGTACACGCGATTGCTGCGCCCGATGAGCGGCTCCAGGTCCTTGGGCGTCAGCCCTTGCTGCTCCATGCGGAACTTGATGGCTTCCACGGCGTCGGGCAGGTCCATCGGAAAGTGCTGGCGCTCGTAGCCTTCGATGAGCGTCACCAGCACATCCAGGCGGTCGCCTTCAGGCGAGCGCGCCTTGGCCCCCATCAACGACTCGACGGCCTTCAGCGCGGCCCGGTAGTCGGCTTTGCTGCGAATCGGTTTGATGTCCATGCTCGCCATTCCTTCGCTGCGCCAGTGGAAGCCTACTTCCCAATACAAAACCGCCCGAAGATTTCTCCCAGCAGATCCTCGGTGCTGAACTCGCCGACGATCTCGCCCAGGGCGTGGTGGGCCAGGCGCAGTTCTTCGGCGAGCAGCTCGAGGGCGGCGTCGCGTTGCGCGGCATGGGCTTGCGCGGCGGCCAGGTGGTCGGCGCAGCGGCGCAGGGCCTGGACGTGGCGGGTGCGGGCGATCGCCAGGCCTTCGGGCGCGGCCTGCCAGCCGGCTTTGGCGAGCAGGCGCTCGCGCAGGGCTTCGAGGCCGGCGCCGGTGTGGGCCGACAGCGCGATGGCGCCGTCGGGCAGGCCGGCCACGGCGTCCGGCGCGGCGTCGGCCTTGTTGAAGACCTGCACCCGGGGCAGCCCAGCCAGGCGACGGTCGATCTCGGTGGCGATGGCGGTGTCGGCGGCTTCGTAGGCGGGCTCGCCGCGGCGCGTCAGGTCGTGCAGGTGCAACACGACATCGGCGGCGGCGATGGCCTGCCAGCTGCGTGCGATGCCGATCCGCTCGACCTCGTCGGCGGCCTCGGTGTCGCTGCGCAGGCCGGCGGTGTCGGTGACGTGCAGCGGCACGCCGTGGAGCTGGATCGTCTCGCTGACGCGGTCGCGCGTGGTGCCGGGGATCGCGGTGACGATCGCCAGCTCGGCGCCCGCCAGCGCGTTGAGCAGCGAGCTCTTGCCGACGTTGGGCTGGCCGGCGAGCACCACGCGCAGGCCCTCGCGCAGCAGCGCGCCCTGGCGCGCCTGGCCCAGGGCCTCGGCGACGGTTGCCGCCAGCGCGGCCAGGCGCTCGCGGGCGCGCGCCTGCTCGAGGAAGTCGATCTCCTCCTCCGGGAAGTCCAGCGTCGCTTCGACCAGCAGGCGCAGCTCGACGGTCTGCCGCGACAGCGTGCCGATGCGGGCCGAGAACTCGCCGCTCAGGCTGCGTGCGGCCGAGCGCGCGGCGGCCTCGGTGCTGGCGTCGATCAGGTCGGCCACCGCCTCGGCCTGGGCAAGGTCGAGCTTGTCGTTCAGGAAGGCCCGCTCGGTGAACTCGCCCGGCTCGGCCAGCCGCGACCCGGGCAGCGCCGCCAGGCAGCGCGCGAGCAGCAGCTGCAGCAGCACGGGGCCACCATGGGCCTGCAGCTCGAGCACCGACTCGCCGGTGACGCTGTGCGGCGCCGGGAAGTGGATCGCCAGGCCCTGGTCCAGCGTCTCGCCACGTTCACCGCGGAACGGCAGCAGCGTCGCCACGCGCGGCACCAGGGGCCGGCCGCAGACCGCGTCGACCAGCGGCGCGAGATCGCGGCCCGACGCGCGCACGATGCCGACCGCGCCGCGTCCGGGCGCGCTGGCGATGGCGATGATGGGGTCTTGCGGGTGACGGCTGGACATCGGGCCGTCATTGTCCGCGGCCGCCGGACGACCCCGGAACCACGATCCGCAGCGACCCCCAGACCAGGCCCACAAACGAACACAGCACCCGGAGGTGCTGTGTCGTGGTGTTGGCGCGGGTGGAGCGGCAGCGGTGTTGGATTCCGCTGTCCCGACCTCCCGAGCCGGCCCTGTGAGGCCGGGTCATCCCGCATGTCTGAATCGTCGGCGGGTTGGGCCCTGTGCTCAACCCCTTGGCCGGGGGTTTTGAGGGGGTGCCGTCAACTCGATCACGGACGCCCCCTTGTTGCAGCGCAGCGTCCGGCGACGGCTGCGGCCGGGGCTACTTGCCCAGTGCCCCCATCTGTTTGTTGATCCACCACTGCTGGGCGATCGACAGGATGTTGTTGACCAGCCAGTACAGCACCAGACCCGCGGGGAAGAAGAAGAACATCACGCCGAAGATGAGCGGCATCATCCACATCAGCTTGGCCTGCATCGGGTCCGGCGGCGTCGGGTTCAGCCAGACCTGGAACAGCGACGAGGCCGTCATCAGCACCGGCAGGATGAACCAGGGGTCGGGTGCCGACAGGTCGTGGATCCAGCCGATCCAGGGCGCGTTGCGCATCTCGACGCTGGACAGCAGCACCCAGTACAGCGCGATGAAAAACGGCATCTGCACCAGGATCGGCAGGCAGCCCCCGAAGGGGTTGACCTTCTCTTCCTTGTAGATGCGCATCATCTCCTGCTGCATCTGCTGCGGGTTGTCCTTCAGCCGCTCGCGCATCTCCATCACGCGCGGGCCGACGGCCTTCATCTTGGCCATGCTGCGGTACGCCGTGGCATTGAGCCAGTAGAAGCCGATCTTCAACAGGACCACCAGCGCGACGATCGACCAGCCCCAGTTCTGGAGCACGCGGTGCAGCTCGTAGAGCAGCCAGAACAGCGGCTTGGACAACACCGTGAACCAGCCGTAGTCCTTGACCAGGTCCAGGCCCGGGGCCAGCGCGGCGAGCTTCTTTTCCTCCTGCGGGCCGGCAAACAGCTTGGCCTCGTGGACCGCGCTCGCGCCAGGCGCCACCTCGCCCAGCGGCAGCACCATCGCCACGGTGTAGTTGCTGCCGACCGTCGCGGTGCGGAACTCGCGCGGGCCGGCGGCACCGACCAGCCAGGCGCTCGCAAAGTAGTGCTGCACCATCGCCACCCAGCCGTCATTGCCGCTCTTGGCATGGCCGGCGTTGCCCTTGGCGATGTCCTTGAACTCGACCTTCTGGAACTTGGCGGCGTCGGTGTAGACCGCCGGCCCGGTGAAGGTGAAGTAGAACGACGACTCGCCCTCGGGCTTCTCGCCGTCGCGCAGCAGCTGCAGGTACAGATGCGGCGTGACGGCCGTGCTGCCTTCGTTGGCGAACTCGTGCTTGACGTCGACCACGTAGTCGCCGCGTGTGAAGGTGTAGGTCTTGGCGAGCCTGCGGCCGTCGATCACCGGCGACTCGAAGCGGATCGAGATCGTCTTGGCATCGGCGGCGAGCGTGCGCTCGCCAGGCACCGGGACGAATGCCGTGTGGTGGGTCGGCAGCGTCACGCCGGCCTGGCCGGTGACGAGGCCGGTCTGCGCCATGTACCGGCGCTTGGCGCTGTTGTCCAGCAGCACGACGTTGCCCTGGCCGGCGATCAGGTCCTTGTGCGCCAGCAGCTCCAGCCGCTCGAGCGTGCCCCCCAGCGTGTTGAAGCTGGCCTTGACGACGTCGGTGGTCACGGTGACGAGTTCACCCGCCGGCGTGTTCGGCACCGCCGGGGCACCGGCAGCAGCTGGCACCGCACCCGCCACCGTGGCCGGCGCCGGCACACCACTGGCGGCATTGGCAGCGCTGGGAGCCGACGGCACGCCACCGCCAGCCATGGCCGGTTGCGAAGCCGTGGCCGAAGGCGCCGGCGGCAGACCGAACATCGAAGGCTGCCCGGTGTGGCGGTTCCAGCCGTCCCACAACAGCACCAGCGACATCGTGAACACCATCCCCAGCAGGATGCGGCGAATATCGGTCATGACGAGGAATTCAAGGAACGATCGGATGAAGGGGCCACCACGGACACGGGGTCCGCGGTCGACGAAGGGGCATGACTGCCGCGGGACATGCCGGGCAGCGACGTGAAGAGACCTGGGGGCATGGCCGGCACGGGGTCGTGGCCGCCGTCGCACCAGGGATGGCAGCGCAGCAGCCGTCGCGCAGCCAGATAGCTCCCGGCGCCGGCGCCATGGCGCTGCAGGGCCTCGAGCGCATAGGCCGAGCAACTCGGCTCGAACCGGCACACCGGCCCGAGCCACGCCTTGAACAGCAGCCGGTAAGCCTGCACGGCGCCGATCAGGAGCTTCTGGGCGAACTGCATCGGGCAAACAGGGTGTCGAGCTCGCTGCTCACGGCAGCACGCAGACGCAGCGAATCGGCCGAACGGAAGGCATCGCGCGACCACGGCGAGCGAAGGCGCACCAGCCACTGGCCGGCCGGCATGCGCTCGCCTTGGCGCTGCAGGGCGGCCAGCACCTGGCGCTCGATCAGGTTGCGGGTGACGGCACGTTTGGCATGGCGCTTGGGCACCACGGCGGCCCACCAGCGGCGGGTCGGAACAGCGGCTGCGAGGCTGGGCGCAGCTTCAACGGTGGCCTGATCTGAAACGTTATCCACAGGCACTGCCAGTTGTTCGACAGGGGCTGTGGATATCTCAGTCGTCACGGCCCTGACGACGCTGCGCTGCCGAGCCTTGGGCTCTGCCGGCACGTGGTGAATCGCGAAGTGAGCACTTCGCCACCGCTGGGGTTGCGCCAACAGGGCGACGAAGTACTCGCTGTGCACGAGTCGCTGCCACATCGCTGCGCTGGCGGCCGTTGGAGACGTGCCGGGCGAAGCGCCGTCGGCGCTCGCAACGGGGGTCAGACCGCCAGACGCTTGCGGCCCTTGGAGCGGCGTGCGCTCAGCACGGCACGGCCGCCGCGCGTCTTCATGCGCACGAGAAAGCCGTGGGTGCGGGCGCGCTTGGTCTTGGAGGGCTGATAGGTGCGCTTCATGGCGGTCTCGTCGCAGGTCGGGTGAAAGTGGAGAGCGAAAAAAACCGGCCGCCTTGGCCGGTGGGTCGGACTTCAGCAGGTGTCGACGAGCGGGCTGCCCGCAATGCCGACGGTCGCTGTTCAGCAGGTTTCCCGTTGGGAACCGGCAGGATGCCCCGCCTGCCTTGGCGCCGGGACTCGCCCAAGACACCGCAGCCCCTGAATTCGGGAAACCGCGGATTAGAGCAAAAAAGCCCTGCCCGGTCAAACACTTGGGGTTCAAACGCAAGCGATACGGATGGCTTGACGGCGAAGCGCGATGTGTGGATAACATGCCACCCGCCAATCTCCTGCCCGGCTCGACCTCGTTTGCAGGCCAGCCCAGAAAAGACACTTGTCCACAATGAGCGCCGATCTTTGGCAGCAGGGCTGCGCCCAACTCGCAGCCGAACTGCCCGAACACCAATACAACACCTGGATCCGTCCGCTCAGCGTCGCCGAAACGGGACCCGACCAACCCGACACGGTTGTCGTTCGGGTCGCCAACCGCTTCAAGCTGGACTGGATCCGGGCCCAGTACGCGCACCACATCGAGGAACTGCTGAGCCGCATCGCCGGGCGGCCGATGCGCCTTGAGCTGTCGGTTCAGCCGCGTGTCGAGGCGGCACTGTCGATGACGCCCGCCGTGCACCGCAACCAGGCCCAGCCCGCCGGTCAGGCGCTGGAGAGCCTGCTGTCGGGTCTGAACCCGAGCGCACCCGGCGGCAGCGACCCGTCTTCGGGCCCGCCGCTGCGCGCCCGCCAGGACGCACCCGCGAGCCCGGGCCCACGCGGCCTGGCCCCTGCGGCCAACCCGCACCGCCTGAACCCGCTGCTGACCTTCGACACCCTGGTCGGGGGCCGCGCGAACCAGATGGCCCGTACGGCAGCGCTGCACGTCGCCGGCGCGCCAGGGGAGACCTACAACCCGCTGTTCATCTACGGTGGCGTCGGTCTGGGCAAGACGCACCTGGTGCACGCGGTGGGCAACGCCCTGCTGAAGGACCGCCCGGACGCGCGGGTGCTGTACCTGCATGCCGAGCAGTTCATCAGCGACGTGGTCCGCAACTACCAGCGCAAGACCTTCGACGAACTGAAGGCGAAGTACCACAGCCTGGACCTGCTGCTGATCGACGATGTCCAGTTCTTTGCCGGCAAGGACCGCACCCAGGAGGAGTTCTTCAACGCCTTCGAGGCCTTGCTGGCCAAGCGGGCCCACATCATCATGACCAGCGACACCTACCCCAAGGGCCTGGTCGACATCGACGAGCGGCTGACGAGCCGCTTTGACGCCGGCCTGACGGTGGCGATCGAGCCACCCGAGCTCGAGATGCGGGTCGCGATCCTGATCAAGAAGGCCAAGGCCGAAGCCACCGAGATGCCCGAGGACGTGGCGTTCTTCATCGCCAAGAACGTGCGCGCCAACGTCCGCGAGCTCGAGGGCGCGCTGCGCAAGGTGCTTGCCTACAGCCGCTTCGCGCACAAGGACATCGCCATCACGATGGCCCGCGAGGCACTGAAGGACCTGCTGTCGATCCAGAACCGGCAGATCTCGGTCGAGAACATCCAGAAGACCGTCGCCGACTACTACAAGATCAAGGTCGCCGACATGTACAGCAAGAAGCGCCCGGCCTCGATCGCCCGGCCGCGGCAGATCGCGATGTACCTGGCCAAGGACCTGACCAAGAAGAGCCTGCCCGAGATCGGCGAGCTGTTCGGTGGACGTGACCACACCACCGTGCTGCACGCGGTGCGCAAGATCGGCGAGGAGCGGCGCACCAACACCGAGCTCAACCAGCAGTTGCACGTGCTCGACCAGAGCCTGAAGGGCTGAACCGGGCCTGGACAAGCCTGTGGAGCGATCCGGCACAAGCCGGGTCTTGTCCACAGCGCCAGCCGGAGGCGGCGAGTTCTCCCCAAATCCGGTTTCCGGCGACAGGGCCTGGCGCACAGGGTTGTGCCGGCTCCAAACCCTTGTCGGAACAGGCGAAAATGCGCTTTTCCCCAGCCGGGGGTGGCGCCTACTGCTACCACCACCTTCTTTTAAACAAAGAAGTCAAGAACATAGAGGACGACATGATTGTTCTGAAGGCAGCGCAAGCCCAGGTGCTGGAAGCCTTGCAGGCGGTGGCCGGCATCGTGGAGCGGCGACACACCCTGCCCATCCTGGCCAACGTGCTGCTGCGCAAGAACGAGACCGGTCTCGAGCTGACGAGCAGCGACCTTGAGATCCAGGTCCGCACCCGGGCCGAGCTCGGTGGCGACGCAGGACCGATGGCCACCACGGTCGGTGCCAAGAAGCTCATCGACATCCTGCGGGCGCTGCCCAACGACCAGGTCGTGACGCTGAGCGCGACGCAGAACAAGCTGACCCTGCAAGGTGGCAAGAGCCGCTTCACGCTGCAGACCCTGCCGGCGGACGACTTCCCGCTCGTCAACGAAAGCGTCGATTTCGGGCCGACCTTTTCGGTTCCGCAGAAGACGCTCAAGGCCCTGATCGACCAGGTCCACTTCGCGATGGCGGTGCACGACATCCGCTACTACTTGAACGGCATCCTGTTCATCGCCGAAGGCAGCCAGCTGACGCTGGTGGCCACCGACGGCCACCGCCTGGCGATGGCCCAGAGCACGCTGGCCTCGGCGGTGCCGAACAAGCAGGAGGTGATCCTGCCGCGCAAGACCGTGCTCGAGCTGCAGCGCCTTCTGAAAGCCGACGACAGTGCCATCGAGATGCGCTTTGCCACCAACCAGGCCAAGTTCCAGTTTGCCGGCATGGAGTTCGTGACCAAGCTCGTCGAGGGCAAGTTCCCGGACTACAACCGCGTCATCCCCAAGAACCACAAGAACAGCATCGTGCTCGGCCGCGCGCCACTGCTGGCCGCGTTGCAGCGAGCCGCGATCATGACGGCCGAGAAGTTCAAGGGCGTGCGTGTCAACGTCGAGCCCGGCCTGCTTCGCGTGGCGGCCAACAACACCGAGCAGGAAGAGGCCCGCGAGGAACTTGAGATCGACTATGCGGGTGATCCGATCGAGATCGGCTTCAACGTCACCTACCTGATCGACATGTTGACGAACACACCCGAAGAGATGGTCAAGCTCGAGCTCCAGGACTCGGCCGCCAGCGCGCTGTTCAGCGTGCCCGAGCGGCCGGGATTCAAGTACGTGGTGATGCCGATGCGGATCTAGCCGGCTGTCGGCCGCCGGAACCGCTGAGCGTCACCAAAGCGACCCTCTCGCACCCCCTGCCCCCGCCAAGCGGGGGTTCCCGTCTTCACTTCGCCCGGGCCTTGCAGGTCCTCTTTGCGCACCATGAGCGACACCCCCGAGTCCAAGCCCGAAGGCGACATCCCCGATCCCAAACCCGAGCAGCAGCGTTCGGACCAGCCCGCGCCGCAGCAGACCGGCGGTCCCGGCGACCCGACACGGGAAGGCGGCTATGGCGAGGGCAGCATCCAGATCCTCGAGGGCCTGGAAGCCGTGCGCAAGCGGCCTGGCATGTACATCGGCGATACGTCCGACGGCACCGGGCTGCACCACCTGGTGTTCGAGGTCGTCGACAACTCGATCGACGAGTCGCTCGCTGGCTACTGCGACGACATCGTCGTCACCATCCACAGCGACAACGCCATCAGCGTCGTCGACAACGGTCGCGGCATCCCGACCGGCGTCAAGATGGACGACAAGCACGAGCCCAAGCGCTCGGCGGCCGAGATCGCGCTGACCGAGCTGCACGCGGGCGGCAAGTTCAACCAGAACAGCTACAAGGTCTCGGGCGGCCTGCATGGCGTCGGCGTCAGCTGCGTCAACGCGCTGTCGCAGTGGCTACGCCTGACGGTGCGCCGCGAGGGCCAGGTGCACCAGATCGAGTTCGTGCGGGGGGTCACCCAGGACCGACCGCTCGAGATGCGCGACGGCGTGCAGGTCAGCCCGATGAAGATCGTCGGCGAGACCGAGAAGCGCGGCACCGAGGTCCACTTCAGGCCCGACGACGAGATCTTCAAGAACATCGACTTCCATTACGACGTGCTGGCCAAGCGCTTGCGCGAGCTTTCGTTCCTGAACAACGGGGTCAAGATCCGGCTCGTCGACGAGCGCAACGCCAAGGAGGACAACTTCGCGTTCGCGGGGGGTGTGAAGGGCTTCGTGCAGTTCATCAACCAGGGCAAGAAGGCGCTGCATCCCAACGTCTTCCATGCCATGGGCACCCGGCAGAGCGAGAACAACACCGAGATCGGTGTCGAGGTCGCGATGCAGTGGAACGACGGCTACAACGAGGCCGTGCTCTGCTTCACCAACAACATCCCGCAGCGCGACGGCGGCACCCACCTGACGGGCCTGCGCGCGGCGATGACGCGGGTGATCAACAAGTACATCGACGACAACGAGTTCGCCAAGAAGGCCAAGGTCGAGATCGCCGGCGACGACATGCGCGAGGGCCTGGCCTGCGTCATCAGCGTCAAGGTCCCCGAGCCCAAGTTCAGCAGCCAGACCAAGGACAAGCTGGTCTCCAGCGAGGTCCGCCAGCCGGTCGAGGAGATCGTCGCAGCCAAGCTGTCCGAATGGCTGCTCGAGAACCCGCTCGACGCCAAGATGCTGTGCGGCAAGATCGTCGACGCGGCTCGGGCGCGCGAGGCCGCCCGCAAGGCGCGCGAGATGACGCGCCGCAAGGGGGTGATGGACGGCCTGGGCCTGCCCGGCAAGCTGGCCGACTGCCAGGAAAAGGACCCCGCGCTGTGCGAGATCTACATCGTCGAGGGTGACAGCGCCGGTGGCAGCGCCAAGCAGGGCCGCGACCGCAAGTTCCAGGCGATCCTGCCGCTGCGCGGCAAGATCCTCAACGTCGAGCGCGCCCGCTACGAGAAGCTGCTGTCCAGCGAAGCCATCGTGACGCTGATCACCGCGCTCGGCACCGGCATCGGCGCGGAAGACTTCAACGTCGGCAAGCTGCGGTACCACCGCATCATCGTGATGACCGACGCCGACGTCGACGGCGCCCACATCCGGACCCTGCTGCTGACCTTCTTCTATCGCCAGATGCCCGAGCTGGTCGAACGTGGCCACATCTACATCGCGCAGCCGCCGCTGTACAAGGTCAAGCATGGCAAGCACGAGCAGTACCTGAAGGACGGGCACGAGCTCGACGCCTACCTGCTGAAGGTCGCGCTCGACGGCGCCACGATCTGGCCCGACGGCCCCAACGACCGCACCCGCGCTGCGTTGACCGGCCCGGCGCTCGAGGCCCTGGCCCGCAAGTCGCTGGTCGCCGAAAGCGTCGTCGAACGGCTGTCGAACTGGATGGACCCGGAGGCGCTGCGCTGCATCTCCGCCGGCCTCGTGCTGGACCTGGACAACGTCGCTGCGGCCGAGGCGAGTGCCGTGGCTTTGCAGGCGGCGCTGCCGCAAGCCGAGGTGCAGGCGCAGTTCGATGCCCGCAGCGACAAGCACCTGCTGCGCATCGGGCGCCGCCATCACGGCAACGTCAAGGCCAGCGCGATCACGCAGGACTTCCTGCATGGCGCCGACCATGCGGCACTGAAAGACGCCGGCCTGGCCTTCCTGGGCTTGCTCGGCCCCGAGGCCGTCGTGCAGCGCGGCGAGGGCGAAAAGGCCAAGGACCAGCGCATCGGTGCGGACTTCCGGGCCGCGGTGACCTGGCTGATGCAGCAGGCCGGTAACGCCGTCGGGCGCCAGCGCTACAAGGGCCTGGGCGAAATGAACCCCGAACAGCTCTGGGAGACCACGATGGACCCGAAGGTCCGTCGCCTGCTGAAGGTGCAGATCGACGACGCGATCGAGGCCGACCGCGTGTTCACGATGCTGATGGGCGACGAGGTCGAGCCTCGCCGCGAGTTCATCGAGGTCAACGCGTTGAGGGCGGCGAACATCGACGTGTGAGCGCCAGGCTCAAGCTTGAGCCACCAGATTCATCGTTGGCCAGGGAGGCAGAACATGAAGAGGGAAGTCATCGTCAAGCTGCTCGCTACATTCGAGGAGTTGGTGCAGCACGACGACGAAGGCGGCGAATTCTGGCTGGCCAGGGATCTCCAGGAGCTGCTGGGCTACGCGCGGTGGGAGAACTTCGCGAAGGTCATTGAGAAGGCACGCGTTGCCAGCGCGGGGGCAGGTCACAGCCCCGACGACCATTTTCTTGACGTCACGAAAATGGTGGACCTCGGCAGCGGTGCCACCCGCGCCATCGACGATGTAGCCCTCACGCGCTACGCCTGCTATCTCATTGCGCAGAACGGCGACTCGTCCAAGGACGCCATCGCCTTCGCGCAGACCTACTTCGCCGTTCAGACCCGCAAGCAAGAGCTCATCGAACAGCGCATCGCAGAGGTCGAGCGCCTCAGCGCGCGAAAGAAGCTGACGTTGAGCGAGAAGGAGCTGTCGGGGATCATCTACGAGCGCGTGGGCGATCAGATGAGCTTTGCGCGAATCAGGAGCAAAGGTGATGTCGCGCTCTTCGGTGGACTCACGACGCAGGACATGAAGAACCGCCTCGGTGTGCCCGACAGCCGACCACTCGCTGACTTCCTGCCTACGATCACGATCAAGGCGAAGGACTTCGCCAACGAGATCACCAACTTCAACATCAAGCGCGATGGCCTGGCGGATGAGCCCGCCATCAGCCATGAGCATGTAAAGAACAACCGGGGCGTCCGCGAGCTTCTCGGCAAGCGTGGCATCCGCCCCGAGTCTCTGCCAGCAGCCGAAGACATCAAGAGGGTCGAGCGGCGCGTACAGGCCGAGACCAAGAAGCTACCAGCACCGAAAAGGAAGCCCAGGAAGCCGTGACCCCTCGACGGGCCGCTCGCTCCCTCTGGCTCGATGCATCAGGATGAACCGCGACCAACTCAAGAAACTTGAACGAGACCTCTGGGCCGCCGCCGACAAGCTGCGCGCCAACAGCGACCTCAAGGCCAGCGAGTACAGCACGCCAGTGTTGGGCCTGATCTTCCTGAAGTTCGCCGACAACAAGTACCGCCAGCACGAAGCGGCCATCCTGGCCGAGTACCAGAAGCACCTGGGCAAGCGTACCGAACGCAGCCTCCAGGACATCGCCATCGAGAAGTGCGGCTTCGCGCTCGGGCCGCAGGCCCGCTACGACTACCTGCTGAACCTGCCCGAGAAGGAAGACATCCCGAAGGCCATCCGCTCGGCCATGGCCAGCATCGAGGCCAGCAAGCCCGAGCTCCTGGGCGTGCTGCCCCAGCAGGAATACGACCGCTTCAGCCGCAACCCACAGAACCGCAGCATCCCCAAGGCGCTGCTGAAGCTGTTCTCCGACATCCCGCTTGACGCCTCGGGCGATGTGTTCGGCCAGATCTACGAGTACTTCCTTGGCAACTTCGCCATGAGCGAAGGCCAGGGCGGCGGCGAGTTCTTCACGCCGCGCTCGGTGGTGCGGCTGATGGTCGAGATCATCGAGCCGCACGGCGGCAAGGTGTTCGATCCGGCCTGCGGCTCGGGCGGCATGTTCGTGCAGTCGGCGCAGTTCATCGAGCAGCACCGCAAGGACGCCGCGCAGGACCTGGACGTCTACGTCTACGGCACCGAGAAGACGCTGGAGACCGTGAAGCTGGCCAAGATGAACTTGGCGGTGAACGGGCTGCGCGGCGAGGTGAAACAGGCCAACGCCTACTCCGAAGACCCGTTCGGCGCCTTCGGCAACTTCGACTACGTGTTGGCCAACCCGCCGTTCAACGTGGACGACGTGCCGCTGGATCAGGTGATCCACGACAAGCGCTTCAACACCTACCACGGTGTGCCGCGCAACAAGAGCAAGCCGGCTGGCGCCAAGAGGAAGGACAAGGACGAGGCGGAGCAGAAGGGCCTGGAGACGGTGCCCAACGCCAACTACCTGTGGATCAACCTGTTTGCCACCTCACTGAAGCCCGGCGGCCGCGCCGCGCTGGTGATGGCCAATTCGGCCAGCGACGCGCGGCATTCCGAGGCCGACATCCGCCGGACGCTCGTTCAGAACAACCTGATCTACGGCATGCTGACGCTGCCGTCCAACCTGTTCTACACCGTCACGCTGCCGGCCACGCTGTGGTTCTTCGACAAGGGCAAGGCCGACGACCGCGTGCTGTTCATCGACGCACGCAACGTCTTCACGCAGATCGACCGTGCGCACCGGGAGCTGAACGACGCGCAGACGCAGAACCTGGCAATCATCCCCCGCCTGCACAAGGGCCGGCGCGATGAATTCGTCGCGCTGGTGGACGGCTACTTCCGCAGTGGCTTGAAGAAGCTGCAGGCAAGCCACGCCACGCTGCCCGCGCTGGCCGAGCGGCTGCGGGCCGTGCTGGGTGATGACGCCGCGGAGGCACCCGAGGCCACAGCGGCCGGCCTGGCGGCGGTGCACCACCTGCTGGTGCAGTGGGTGGCATTGGAACCATTGGCTGCGGCACAGGAGGCGTACTTTGCTGCACACGGCGAGGCCGAGGCCGTGGACGCGCGCAACGAAGCGCAGCATGCGCTGCGTGCCACCTATGCGCCGTTCTTCGAGAAGCTGCACGCCAGCTTGAAGGCGCTGGACAAGGCCATCCGCGACGGCGACAAGCGCAAGACCGAGGCTGCAAAGGCAGCAGGCAAGCGGGGCGGCGGCAACCGACAGAGCAAGGCTGTGAAGGAAGCGCTGCAGGCCCTGCACGACGAGGTGAAGCTGGCCGAGAGCGATTTCACGCACATCGAGTGGCTGCAGCAGCGGTTCCCGAAGGCCGTCTACGAAGACGTGACCGGGCTGTGCAAGCTGGCGACGCTGGCGGAGATCGAGGAGCAGGACTGGTCGCTGAATCCGGGGCGTTATGTTGGGGTCGTGATCGAGGAGGACGGCAAGACTGAAGAGGAGTTCGTCGAACTACTCGAAACCAGTAGGGCGGAGTTGGTCGAGTTGAGCAGCCAAGCAGCCGATTTGCACGGTCTTATTGACGCGAATCTGGAAGCTCTACTGGAGCGGACATGAGCTTCCCCGATGTAGCGCTCGGCGATGTCATCACTCTTCAGCGCGGCTTCGATATCACCAAGGAGCAGCAGGTCGAGGGCTCTGTACCAATCGTTTCGTCATCGGGGATAGCCAGCTTCCACAACGAGAGCAAAGTTCGGGCGCCAGGTGTCGTCATTGGCCGAAAGGGTTCACTCGGCACAGTGCACTTCCTAGGCGAGGACT
>JAJTGU010000057.1 GCA_021297985.1 Rubrivivax sp. | reverse complement strand
GGGCCTTGCTGTTGGCTGGGCTGCTGGTGGCGACCACGGTGCTGACCGCGCTGCGCATCCAGGGCGAAGCCACCGAGCGTGCGCACCATCAGACCGACGCTGATGCGGCCTTTCTGTCCCAGCCCGACCGGCACCCGCACCGCATGGTGCACTACGGACACTACGTGTTCCGCACCCCAGCGCCGCTGGCGGTTTTCGACCCCGGGCTGGACGCCGTCACCGGCCAGTCGATCTTCCTGGAGGGCCACCGGCAGAACACCGCCATGTTCGCGTCGTCCATCGCCAGCGCCGATCTCGGGGGCATGAGCTGGCTGAGCCCGGCCATGGTCTATCAGCTCTTCGGGCCGTTGCTGATCATCCTGCTGGGTCATGGCGTGATCGCCCGCGAACGCGAGGCCGCGACGCTCGCGACCCTGCTGGCGCAAGGCCTGTCGGGTCGCGTGCTGCTGGTGGGCAAGGCGCTGGCATTGCTGTCGCTGGTGTGCGTGCTGTTGTTGCCTCTGGCGTTGAGTGCGGGCCTGGCGGTGCACGCGGGCGAACAGCCGATGGCGGCGTTGGCCCTTTCGGGCGCCTACCTCCTGTACCTGATGGTCTGGGGTTTGCTGACCCTGCTCGCCTCGGCGTTGCTGAGGCGGCGGGCTGCGGTGCTGGCGACACTGGCCATGCTGTGGATCGCGCTGACGCTGGTCCTGCCGGCCGTTGCGGTCAGCGCGGCGTCGGCGCTTGTGCCCATTGCGGGCAAGCTCGAGACCGACCTGGCCCTGCTGACCGACGTGCGCAAGCTGGGTGATGGCCACAACGCCAACGACCCGGCCTTCGCGAGGCTTCGCGCCGACCTGCTGATCCAGCATGGGGTGCAGCGGGTTGAAGACCTGCCCGTCAACCTGCGCGGTGTGGTGGCGCAGTACAGCGAAGAGAAGCTGACCAGGACCCTGAACACCTACGCCCAGGCCCAGATGGCGGCTGAAGACCGGCAGGCCGCAGCGCTGGCCCGATACGGTTGGCTCACACCGCTGTTGGCGGTGGCCGACGCGTCGCGAGCGGTGTCAGGGACCGATCTGGCCCACCACCACCGTTTCCTGCGCGAGGCCGAGGCGCTGCGCTATGCCTTCGTGCAGGGCCTGAACCGGGTGCATGCCGAGAAGCTGGCCTACGCCGACGACATCCGGCGCAGCAGCGACGCCCAAGCCGAGCGCCGAACCCGTGTCGACGCGACCCACTGGCAACTGCTGGAGCGGTTCCGCTTTCAGCCCGACGCCGCGGCCAGCCGCATCTCGCAGGCGGCGCCGCAGTGGTGGATGCTGTGCGTGTGGTGCGCGCTCCTGGTCGCGGCCGGCCTCGTTGCGGCTGGCAGGCTCAGGCCATGACAGCGGGGTCGTCTGCACGATCCCGCGGGTCCGCCATCCGGCGCGAAGCCGTCCTGATGGCGCGTGACCGGTCGGTGTGGGCCTGGTGGGGCGTGGTGCTGTTCCTGTCGGTGCTGGCCGTGTCGGCGGGGTGGTCCGAAGTCCGGCAGCAGACGACCATGATCGCGCGTCTGGTCGAGGCGGATCGTGTCGACCGTCTGGCCGTGCTGAAGGCGCAACGCGACTGGGGCAGTGCCGCATACAACAGCTTTCACCTCACCTTCGACCCGCCGTCGGACTTCGCGTTTGCGGCACTGGGCCGGCGCGACGACGCGGCGTGGAAGCACCGCGTGCGCATGCTGGCGCTGGAGGGGCAGATCCACGAGCGGGATGCCGGGCATCCGGTGCTCGCTCTGGTGGGCCGTTTCGACTTTGCGTTTCTGGCGGCCTTCGTGCTGCCACTGGTTCTGATCGCGCTGCTGCACGACCTCCGCGCGAGCGAGCGCGTGGCGGGGCGCCATGACCTGCTGGTGGCGACGGCCGGGCACGGAGCGCGCGTGTGGCCCTTGCGCGCTGCGCTGCGCACCAGCGGCGTCTTCGTTGGCGCTGCGCTGCCGCTGATGCTGGCGGGTGTCCTGGGCGGCACCGCCGTGTCGACGTTGCTGCTGGCCTGCGCGATGCTGATGGCCCACCTGTTGTTCTGGGCCCTGGTCTGCACCGGCCTGTCGGCCTGGAGACAGACCGGCGAGGTGATCCTGGCCGCCCTGGTGGCACTGTGGATCCTGCTCGCTGTGGTGGTCCCGGCGGCAGGCCGCATGGCCATCGACCGCGCCGTGCCGGTGCCTTCGGGCGCAGACATCATCATGACCCAGCGCGAGGCGGTGAACGATGCCTGGGACCTGCCGAAGAGCACCACGATGGCCGCCTTCGTCGAGCGCCATCCGCAGTGGGCCGACCACGCCGCCGTCGAGCGTCCGTTCGCGTGGAAGTGGTACTACGCGTTCCAGCAGGTCGGCGACCAGAAGGCGCAAGCCCTGTCGGCGGCCTACACCGCAGGACGCCAGGAGCGCGACCGCCTGGCCGGCTGGCTGGCCTTGGCTGCTCCGCCCGTGCTGCTGGAACGGTCGCTGCAGGCGCTGGCACGGACCGATCTGCGGGCGTCCCTGGCCTACGAAGCCCGGGTGCGGGCCTTCCATGCCTCACTGCGCGAGTTCTACTACCCGAGGCTGTTCCGCGACGAGGCCTTCGACCCCGCCGCCTTCACGGCCCTGCCGGACTTTGCGGCGCCATCCGGACCGCACTGACAACGCGCTGCCCTCGGCAACCGCCGCCTGATGCCACCGGCGGTTGGCCCGCAGCGCTCCGGTCCGGCGAGGGCGGCGTGTTCAGACCCAGGCCGCGCGGTAGTCCCGCGCGTACTGCTCCAGCGTGCCGGGTGCGCGGCCGGCAATGCGCTGCACCGCGTCCGTGGTCCGCTCGGCATGGCCGTCCTTGAAGGCGGCCAGGATCATCAACAGGAAGTCGGCATAGTCGGCCGGCAGACCGGCCTGCAGCAGGCCAGGGCGCAACGCCTCCGGCGTGATCTCTTCGTACGCGATGCTGCGACCCGTGACCCGCGACAGGACGGCCGCCACCTGTGCGTGGTCCAGCGCCTCGGCGCCGGTCAGGTCGAAGGCCTGGTTGTCGAAGGTCGACGTCTTCAGCAGCACCTCGGCCACGGCGGCGATGTCGCGGGCGTCGATGAAGCTGCCCTTGGCCTGGCCGGTCGGCAGCAGGATCTTTCCCTGGGTCTGGATGCCATGCAGCCAGAAGGTGTTGAAGTTCTGCATGAACCAGTTCGGGCGGATCACGTTCCAGGCCAGGCCCGAATGCTCGAGATGCAGTTCGGCCTGCCGCAGCGGAGCGGTCTCGAAGGCGTTGGCGCCCATGGCCGACATCAGCACCACCTTCGACACGCCGGCGGCGCGCGCCGCGTCGACGAAGGGCTTGATCAGCAGGTCCTGACGAACGTGACCCGGGGGCGCCATGACGAAGGCGGCATCGACGCCGGCCAGGGCGGTCGCGGTGCCGGCCTGCGTCTGCAGATCGAGCTGTACCTGGTCGGCGGCCTGCGGCGCACGACTCGTGGCGCGGCGCACGCTGTGACCCGCCGCCTGCAGCTGGCGGGCCAGAGGGGCGCCGACCGTGCCGCTGGCGCCGATGATGAGGAAGGTGGACATGAAGTGCCTTTCAATGCACGTTGGAAAGAAACGCATTCTGCGCAGCGGAACCTGAACCAGGAATGCCAACAAATACATTTTTCATGTCCATGAGTACGGTATCCTTGGAGAATCATGGACCTGATGACCGACATCTTCCAGCAGGCCGGCCTGCGCCGCCGAGTGCTGGGCCCGCATCGCGTGGCCGCCGGCGTGGCGCTGCGCTTTCCGTGCAGCAAGAGCATGGGCCTGCACGTGGTGACCCAAGGCCCGCTGCACCTGCACGCACCGGACCTGCCGCAGCCGCTGCGGCTGGTGCGTGGCGACATCGCGTTCATGGCCCGAGGCTGCGACCATGCCCTGGCGGTGCCCGACACGCTGCACGATCTGGCACTGGCCACCATCGGCACGGCCGCGGACGGCGTGCCGCAGCCGCAGCCCGGCGATGCCGCCGCGATGAGCGGCGCCTACCAGCTCTGGAACGAGCCGCTGCACCCCTTTCTGCAGGCCTTGCCGGGCTGGTTCGTGCTGCGTGCCGATGACGTTCAGCCGCTCGGCCCGTTGGGCCTGGTCCTGGGCCTGCTCACGGCCGAGGCCGGCCGCGACGAACCCGGCAGCGCCACGGTCCTCAACGGCCTGTTCGACGTCGTCTTCACCTACGTGCTGCGCGAGTTGATGGCACGGCACCAGGGCGCCGGTTGGGGCCCCGCGGTGCGCGATGCGGCGGTCCATCGCGCACTGGCCTGCCTGCACGCCGAGCTCGACCACCCCTGGACGCTGGACAGCCTGGCCGCGGCCTGCGGCCTGTCGCGCACCGGCCTGGCCGAGCGCTTCCGTACGGCGGTCGGCGACACGCCACTGGCCTACCTTCGCACGTTGCGCATGCAAAAGGCCATGCAGTTGCTGAGCGAGACGACGCAGCCGCTGGACGTCGTGGCCCAGGCCGTGGGCTACCAGGACGCGTTCAGCTTCTCGAAGGTGTTCAAGCGCGAGGCCGGGGTGTCGCCGCGCGACTTCCGCCGGCAGGACGCCGCTGACCGGATGCTGCCCTGGCGTTTCCGCTCGGCCTGAGCGGCCGCGGGCGCATGCGTGGGGTCAGCGAATGCCCAACCTGTCGTTGGGCCTGATGAGCAGCCCGATGCAAGCTGAACCGTGTCCGTTCATGAGGCCCATGCTCAGGCCTGATGGGCCGACGCTGCTCGACCTTGAACCGCCAACAAGGGCCGGCCATCGCGCGGGTGGCGCTGCACATCGACCTCGACCTCGAAGACCTCGCGCAGCCGCTGCGGGTCGAACGCCGCATCGGGCGGCGCAACGGTCACCAGCCGGCCGGCCTTGAGCAGGGCGATTCGGTCGGCGTAGCGGGCCGCGAGGTTCAGGTCGTGCAACACGGCCACGACTGCGGTGCCGCGTGCGCGCAGGCATTCGACGACGCCCAGCACCGATTGCTGCTGCGCCAGGTCCAGCGCCGAGGTCGGCTCGTCCAGCAACAGCACCGCCGGGCCGTCGGGCTCCCAGATCTGCGCCGCCACGCGCGCGAACTGCACGCGCTGGCGTTCGCCGCCCGACAGGCTGAGATAGGAACGCTCGGCAAAGGGCTGCAATGACAGCGCCGCGAGCACCGCATCGACCACACGGCGGTCGGCCGCCGCGCCGGCACCGCGGTGTGGCAGGCGACCCATGGCCACCACTTCGGCGACGCTGAAAGCGAAGCTCAGTTGCGGCTGTTGCGACATCACCGCCAGCCGTCGCGCCAACGCTTCGCGCGGCCACTGCGCTCGTGGCCGTCCGGCGATGAGCACCTCGCCGTTGGCAGGCCACTCACCCGTCACGGCACGCAACAGCGTGCTCTTGCCCGCCCCGTTGGGCCCGACGACGGCAACGAACTCGCCGCTGGCCACCGACAGGTCGATGCCCCGCAGCAGCGCGCGCCCCTGACGGTGCAGCGCGATCTGCTCGAGGATCAGAACTGCGCTCACGACCAGGTCCCGTCGCGTCGGCGCAGCAGCCACAGGAAGAACGGCGCACCGAGCAGCGCGGTCAGGATGCCGATGGGCAGTTCCGCCGGCCGCACGGCGGTACGCGCCACCAGATCGCCGGCGGTCAGCAATGTGGCCCCCAGCAACGCGGCCAGGGGCAGCACCGTGCGGTGGTCGGGCCCGGCGATCATCCGCGCCATATGCGGCGCAACCAGGCCGATGAAGCCGATCACGCCGCACACCGCCACCACCGCGCCGGCGGCGGCGGCCGCCAGCAGCACGGCCCAGCGCTTGAGCCGTTCGACCGCCACACCCAGGTGCAAGGCCTCACTCTCGCCCAGCAACAGCGCGTTCAGCGGCCGCACGAGAAACGGCGCCACGCACAGCACCAGCAGCGCTGCAGGCGCAACGCCGGCCAACGAGCCCCAGGTCGCGGCGCCCAGGCTTCCCAGGGTCCAGAAGGTCAGGTTGCGCAGTTGTTCGTCGGTGGCCAGGAAGGTCAGCAGCCCGATGCCGGCGCCGGTGAGTGCATTGATGGCGATGCCGCACAGCAGCATGGTGGTCGGGTCCAGCAACCCGTCACGCCGCGCCAGCGCGAACACGATCGCCGCGGTGCCCAGTGCGCCGGCAAAGGCGGCCGCGGGCAGGGTCCAGACGCCGAGCAGTCTCGACAGCCCGGCCAGCGCCGTGGCACCCAGCACGATCACCATCACCGCGCCAAGCGCGGCGCCGGCGGACACGCCGATCAACGCCGGGTCGGCCAGCGGGTTGCGGAACAAGGCCTGCAGCAGCACCCCCGCCGTGGCCAGCAGGGCACCGGCCAGCAGGCCCTGGAGCACACGCGGCGCACGCACGCTCCAGACCACCGTGCGCGTGGCGTCGTTGAGGCTGTCGTCTTGCCAGCCGAAGAGCGCGGCCAGCACCTGTGCCGGTGGTACTCGCACCGCGCCGGTACCGATGGCCACGACGGCGGTGGCCGCGCAGAGCAGCGCAGCGGCCGTGAGCAGCAGGGCTCGATTCAGGCGCATGCCGCGCTCATCGGAACCACTCCGGGTGCAGTTGCCGCCCCAGCACGCGGATGCCTTCCGGGGTCAGGATGCCCATGCCCTGCAGGTACTGTCCCGGCACGGTGATGAGCCGCCCAGCCTTGCCCGCTGGGGTGGCCATCGCGCCGGGTGCGCTCAGGGCCACCGGCAGGCCGTCGCGCGGCACGGTGCCGTCCTGGTTGGTGAGGATGAACTCGGGCGCGGCTTCGATCATGGCCTCCTGGCTCATCACCTTGAAGCCCTCGATCTGATGTGCCACGTTGTGCGCGCCGGCCAGTTCCAGCAACGCAGCGACATTGGTGCCGCGCCCACCCACCAGCGTGGGCCGCTGGCCGCCGGCGAGGATGAACAAGGCTTTCGGCCGACGCTGAACGCGGGCCACCAGCGCTGCCGCCTCAGCCAGCTCGCGCTGGAAGCGCTGGACCAGCACCTCGCCCTCGGCGGGCTTGCCCAGAACGCCGGCCACGAAGCGGATACGGCGCTCCACGCCGGCAGGGCTTTGCTCGCCATCGATCACGTCGACCTTGACGCCGGCGCTGCGCAGTTGCTCCAGTGTCTGCGGCACGGTCCATTCGTTGCTGACGATCACGCGCGTGGGCGACATCGCCAGCATCGGCTCGGCCGAGGTCTGCCGGAAGCCCGGCAGTCGCGGAGTCCTGGACAGTGTGGCGATGTGGTCGGTGCCGCCGCCCACTGCAACGACGAGTGAGGCGCCGCCGAGCGCGACAACGATGTCGGCGATGTAGCTGTTGGTGACGATCAGCCGTTCAGCGCGGGACTGTCCTTGCGCCCAGGCCCGGTGGCTCAGGGTCGTCAAGTGCGCGGCCAGCAGGCCCGTGGTGCCGCGCAGGACATGGCGGCGGGACAAGAGGGCTGGGTTCGGGTTGTGGTTCATACGGCTTGGACCGGGTTGTCGGTTGAATCCCATGTGGATGCGCGTTGGCGCACGCGTTCGCGCCAAGCCGAAGCACCTTCGCCCTGTGGCTGCAGGCGCAACTCGCCGCCGCCGGCCGTACGCACGCTCAGGCCGTGCTCGCCGTAGGCGTGGACGACCGTGGCGGCGCCAGGCCGTGCATGCAGCTTGCACAGCAGGTCTGTGGCATGCGCCGTCGGTGGCGTGTATGAGACCTTGCCCAGCGGTCCGCGGTAAACGGCCGCGATCCCGGGGCCGGCCATGGCGAGTTCCATGCCGCCCGGATGGTCGCAGCACAGGATGGCCGCGGTGGCCCAGCCGACCACGCTCGGCGCGGTGTCTGGCAGGTCATGCGACGCTTCTGCGTTCGGCAGCAGCAGCAGCGCAGGCGCCTCGGTGACGCCCGGACTCCACTGGTCGGTCGGCCGGGCCTGCGCATAGGCGCGCAGATGCTCAAGTGCCAGTTCGCGACCGTCCTTGCTCATCAGGAACAGGCGGCCGATGGCATGACCTTCGGCGTCGAACCAGTTCAGGCTCAGCGTATGGCCATGGCCATCGTGCTCCTCGAACAGGTCGATGCGGGCGATGCCGCGGCTGGCCAGGCGCAGCTCGTGATGCTGGCCTTGCAGGACGAGGTCGGTGCCGCTGCAGCCCAGTCGCGCCTGGGCCAGCACGTTGAGGTGCACGCCCAAGCCGTTGCGGGCAGCCAGCAGCACGCGACCCCAGCCAGCCACAGGCGCCAGGATGTCGGCCAGAGGGCCGGCCAGCGGCTGGTTGCCGCGGCCGGTGGCGCTGGCCAGCAGCGCTGCCTCGGGTACGCCCAGCAATGCTGCGGCCTCGGGGCCGTGCAGGTGGTGGTGTTCGGCCAGCAACGCGCGCCAGCGTGCGTACAGACGCTGCGGGTCGGCCAGCATGGCCGCGGCCTCTGCGGCCAGGATGAGGGTACGACGGGTGGTCATGACGTTGCCTCGCCTCAGAACTGGTAGCGGCCGCCGAGGTGGGCAAAGCGTGCCGGCGGATCCATCGTGGCCCCGGTGTTGCTCCAGTTCGCGGGCTGGCGGCGGTCGCCGACGTTGTCGATGCCCGCGGCCAGAGTCAGCCCGGGTGCGGCTTGCCAGTCCAGCCGCAGGTCCACCGTGCCGTAGTTCGACGCGAAGGGCGCACTGCCGCGCAGGTTGGGGTCGGCATTCCAGTAACCGCGGTACTGGCGCGTGCGCAGTTCGGCCGCAACCGTGCCCACGCTGTAGCGCGCGCCCAGTCGGGCCAGCCAACGCGAGCGCTGCGTCAGCTTCGCACCAGTGCCGGCGTCGGTTGCGTCCAGGTGGTCCAGACCCCACTGGGTGCTGAACGCGCCGTTCACGCGCCAGTGCCCCTGCAATTCGACTCCCTTGATGCGCGCCTGCGCCACGTTGGCGTACTGGCTGCGAAAGGTGACGCTGGCCGGATCCGACGGCTGGCGGGGTCGCGTGACGCTCTGGATCAGGTTGTCGACGCGGCTGTCGAACACGGTGAGCTCGGCCGAACCCGCGCGGCCGTTCCAGGACAGCGCGATCTCGTCGGTGCGATTCACTTCGGGCTTGAGTGCCGGGTCGCCGATGATCAGGAAGCGGCTGCGAAAGAAGCGCGAGTACTGCTCCAGCACACTGGGTGCGCGGAAGGCCTCGCCATGGCCGTAGCGCAGCGTCCAGGGGCCTGCGCTCCAACTCAGCGACAGCCTTGGCGTGTCGACGGAGCCCAGGTCGCTGAAACGGTCGCGACGCATTCCGGCCAGCAGCTTGAAGCCTGCGCCCAGGCGCCATTCGTCCTGCACCAGCACATGGTCGTTGTGGCGTTCGCTGCGCTGGCTGGTGATGCTGATGGCGAGGTCGTCCTGGCTGCGCCCCACCCCGAGCAGCAACTGGTGCGATCCAGCTTCCAGCGCATAGCGAATCTGGGCCTGCCGCTGGCGGAAGTCGGTGGTCTCGAGGGTCGGGAACGAACGCGTGGTGGAGCCCACCGACCGGCCCATCGACACGTCGGCCGAGAACTGCCCCCTGCCGAGCGCACCGCGCCAGCGCAGTGCCTGGAAGCTGCGGCGTTCTTCTTCCACGCCTTCGAACACGGTGGCCGTGGGCCGCGCGGGCGGCGCGGCGGCCAGCAGGCCGGGGCTGGTGTCACGCTGGCGCAAGTACTCCGCCGTCCAGCCCAGGCGGTGGTCGGGTGTGAGGTCGAACTCGCCGCTGTAGCTGGCAAAGGCCTGGTCGATTTCACCCAGGTCGGCCGTCGGGCTGTCGGGGTCGAACCGGAACAGCCCGCGTTCCCGCTGCTCCACCGACACGCGGTGCTTGGCGCCGGCCAGGCCGAAGTTCAGCGTCGCGCCGCCCGTGAATGTCTCGCGCTGGCCGCCGCGCGTCTGGCCCAACGTGGCGCGCACGCTGCCGCTGCCGTTTCGCGCGCTGCCCACGGGCTTGGTGATGATGTTGATCACGCCGCCCGTGGCGTCGGCTCCGTAGAGGGCCGACATCGGTCCGCGTACGACCTCGATGCGCTCGACGTCTTCCAGCGCGATCAAGTTCAGATTGGTCCCAGCGTACTTGGCGGTGCGCTTCAGGCCGTCCACCAGCACCAGCACCGGCGAGCCGGCGTTGGTGATGATGCCGCGGATGGCCAACGTGGAGTTGGCGCCATTGGGGCGCGCGTCGACGCCGGTGGCGAGTTGCAGCGCCTCGGTGAGGCTGGTGCCGGCGTAGCGCTGTAGCTCCCGCTGGGAGATCACTTGCACCGCGGCCTGCACGTCGGCAATGGGCTGTGCGCGGGTGGAGGCGGTGACGACGATGGTCTGGGGACCTTGCGGCGCCGGGCTCTGTGCGCCGGCGCCCGTGCAGACCGCGGAGGCGGCCCAGGCGACAGTGCGGAGGGGCTTCGCGAAGCAGCGACGTGGCAGTGTGGGTCGCTGCGGGGCACGCAGGACCGGATCGAAGAACGGCATGAAGGAACTCCTGACGCGTGCCGACGCGCTGCGCCCGATGGGCGGCCACGTGGGGGCACGGTTCACACGCTCCGCAGCGCTCGCAGCAAGGCTTCAGCCCGCGCGTCGCGCCCGGAGAACGGTCAGTGCATCAGGAAAGGAACGGCGGAGCCCGCGGGTTTGCCGCGCGCCAGACGTGCGCGGCATGTGTCGCCGCAAAGAAGCGCTCCGGCAAGCCTTCGCGCATGGGGACCCGTGACAGCGGGCAGATGTCTGCCGGTGGTGGCGCCAACGGGTTGGCCCCGAGATGGCAGAACGGGCAATGCTCGAGGTGGCCCGACGCCATATCGGCTGGCGCGCCGGGTGCAACATCGTCGGCATCGCTGGTTGCGACCCACCGCGAGCCCTGCGCCGTGCAGACCTCGATCCAGGTCGTCGATCCGGTGGCCCAGCCCAGCGCATGCGAAAGCGAAGGCGCCAGCATCGCGAACAGCATCGCGAATGTGGCAAGCCACAAGCAGAAGCGACGTGGAGCTCGGGCTATCGGCATCTCGTTTCATTCTAGAGGCGGCCGGCGGTGGGGCTCCGTGGGGTCGTGTCGGCCACACACTGCGCCAGCCCGTCCAGAAGCACGTCCTTGGGCATGTCGCGGCCGATGAAGACCATCTTGGACTCGCGCTTCTCGCCCGGCTTCCAGGCGCTGCCGATGTCCGATCCCATCAGCATGTGCACGCCCTGGAAGACGATGCGCTGCTCGACGTTGCGGATGTTGAGCACGCCCTTGTAGCGCATCAGCTTCGTGCCGTAGACCTGCACGATGCCGCTCAGGAAGTCCTCGACGCGCTCCAGACTCAGCGGCCGGCTTTCGCGGAAGACGAAGGAGGTCACGTCGTCGTCGTGCTCGTGGTCCACATCGGTCAGGAAGTCGGGCTCGATCTCCAGGATGGCGTTGAGGTTGAAGCCACGGATGTCCAGCAGGTCGTCGATCGCCGCCACCCCATGGTGGGCCTCGCCGATCTTGGCGCGTGGGTTCATCTTCACCAGACGCTGGCGCAGCGTGGCCACGTCGTAGGGCTGCACGACGTCGGTCTTGGTGATGAGGATGCGGTCGGCAAAGCCCACCTGCTCCTGTGCCTCATGGTGTTCGTCCAGCTGCGCCGGGGCATGTTTGGCGTCGACCATGGTGACGATGGCGTCCAGCAGATAGTGGTCGCTGATGGCGTCGTCGACGAAGAAGGTCTGCGCCACTGGCGCCGGGTCGGCCAGGCCGGTGGTCTCGATCACGACCCGGTCGAAGTTCAGTTCGCCGGCTGACCGCCTGGCGTGCAGCTCGCCCAGGATGCGCACGAGGTCGCCACGAACGGTGCAGCAGATGCAGCCGTTGTTCATCTCGACGATCTGCTCGTCGCGGTCCTGCACGAGCAACTCGTTGTCGATGCCGGCCTCGCCGAACTCGTTTTCGATGACGGCGATGCGGTGGCCGTGTTGCTCCTTCAGGATGCGGTTGAGCAGTGTGGTCTTGCCACTGCCCAGGAAGCCGGTGAGGATGGTGACGGGGATGAGGGACATGCGGGTCTCCGGTGATGCCAGCGTTCAGGCGGCGGTTTGCCTCGCGGCATCGACCTTGTCGATCTTGTTGACCACCACCCCGTCGGCAAACTCGATCTGCTCGGTCAGCAGGTCTTCGTGCAGCGTGCAGCCGGCGCCAAGAAAGCCCGACAGGACGGTGGCGGGGAGTCGGTTGGAGTGCATGGCGCAGTGGGGTCTAACGACACGAATCGGGTCGGGCGTCGCAATAATGGTAGGGCATTATCATTAGAACCTTCGCAAGTCCGGTAACCTCGATGCATGGAACGCAATACCCGCCAGCGCAGCGCCATTCGCGAGGCCATCGCCCAGGCCGACCGACCGCTGCTGCCGCAGGAGGTGCTGGACGCCGCGCAGCAGGCCGTACCGGGCCTGGGCATCGCCACGGTCTACCGCAACCTCAAGATGCTGGTCGAGGAAGGCGCGCTTCAGCCGGTGAACCTGCCGGGCGAGAACCCTCGTTTCGAGCTGGTGGGCCACCGGCACCACCACCACTTCCAGTGCCGGCAATGCCAGCGCGTGTTCGATGTGCACGCCTGTCCGGGCGACCTGGGAGGCCTGGCGCCACAGGGCTTCACGGTCGAGGACCACGACCTGACGCTGTACGGGCGCTGCAAGGACTGTGTTCCGTCCAACGACAAGCCTGCCAGGCGCAAGACCGCCGAGCCGGGCGGCCACACGCACACGCACCCTCGTCGCTGTTGACGGCGCTGGGGTTGGCATGCTGACCGCAGGGGTCGGCTGCCGGTTGCTGCTGGCCAGTGCCGTGCTGGCCGTGCTGTGGCTGGCCGTGGCCTGGGCCCTGACATGAGTGCCACCCGCGCGGGGACGGTCACCTTGCGGGACGTGACGGTGGCGTACCGCGGCCACCCTGCTGTGCATCACCTGAGTGGAACCTTCCTGGCGGGGACGCTGACGGCGGTGGTCGGGCCCAACGGGGCCGGCAAGAGCAGCCTGCTGGGCGCCATGGGCGGCACGATCCGTGGCTTCGAGGGGCGCATCGACCGCGACCCCGCCCTGCGCGTGGCCTACCTGCCGCAGGCTTCGGCGCTGGATCGCAGCTTCCCGGTGCGCGTGCACGAGGTCGTGGCGATGGGTCTGTGGTCGCGGATCGGCAGCTTTGCGGGGCTGCGGCCGGAAGACCGCCTTGGCGTCGACCAGGCACTGGCTGCCGTGGGCCTGAGCGGATTCGGCGCCCGCTGGCTGGGCGAGCTGTCGGCCGGCCAGGCACAGCGGGTGCTGTTCGCCCGCGTGCTGATGCAGGACGCGGGCCTGATCCTGCTGGATGAACCGTTCAACGCCATCGACTCGCGCACGACGGCCGACCTGCTGGCGCTGCTGCAGCGCTGGAAGCGCGAGGCCAGGACCGTCATCACCGTGCTGCACGACCTGGAGCAGGTGCGCGAGCACTTCGAGCAGGTGCTGCTGCTGGCCCGCGAGCGGGTCGCCTGGGGCCCGACGGCCGAGGTGCTGAAGGCCGAGCATCTGTTCAAGGCACGCCAGATGGCCGAGTCCTGGGACGAGTCGGCACCGACTTGCGAACGGTCGGCATGAGCCTGCTGGAGACGATCCTGTGGCAGCCTTTCGCCGAATTTGCGTTCATGCGTCGGGCGTTGGTGGCGACGCTGGCCCTGTCGCTGGGCTGCGCGCCCATCGGTTGCATCCTGGTGCTGCGCCGCATGAGCCTGGTGGGCGACGCCATGGCCCACGCCGTGCTGCCTGGCGCTGCAGCGGGCTTCCTGCTGGCCGGGATGTCGCTGCCCGCGATGAGCCTGGGTGGCTTTGTCGCCGCGCTGGCGGTGGCGTTGGCGGCCGGGTTCGTCACCCGCGCCACGCCCCAGCGCGAGGACGCCAGCTTTGCGGCGTTCTACTTGATCGCGCTGGCCCTCGGCGTGCTTTTGGTGTCCCTGCGCGGCAGTCAGGTCGATCTGATGCACATGCTGTTTGGCAGTGTGTTGGCGGTCGACGACGCCGCCCTGCTGCAGATCGCCGCGGTGGCGAGCCTGACGGTGTATGCGCTGGCGTTGATGGTCCGGCCGCTGGTGCTGGAGAGCTTCGACCCCGGCTTCCTGCGCAGCGTTGGTGGTCCTGGCACCCGCGTGCACATGCTGCTGCTGGTCCTGCTGGTCGCCAATCTCGTCAGCGCCTTCCAGGCCCTGGGCACCTTGATGGCCGTCGGCTTGATGATGCTGCCCGCGGCGTCGGCCCGCTTCTGGGTCACCAGCCTGCCTGCGATGGCGGCGCTGGCGGTCGCCATGGGAGCCGTCTCGGGCGCCGTCGGCCTGCTGCTGAGCTACCACGCCGAGCTGCCCTCGGGGCCCTGCATCGTGCTGGTCTGCGGCGCCAGCTACATCGTGTCGGTCCTCTTCGGTGCCCGTGACGGCATCGTGGTGCGACGCCTTCAGGCCCATTCCCATCGAGCCCGTTGAATCCCATGCCCATCACCCGACGCAAGACCCTGGCCCTGGCCTGTGCCCCATGGGCCACGCTGCAACCCATCGCGGCCCGGGCCCAGACCCCGACTTCGCGCATCGTGGCCAGCTTTTCCATCCTGGCCGACATGGCACAGGAACTGGCGCCTGCTGGCGTGCAGGTGACGGCCCTGGTCGGGCCCAATGCCGACGCCCATGTCTACGAACCCAGCCCCGCCGATGGCCGCCGCCTCGCCCAGGCCGACCTGGTGGTGATCAACGGGCTGGGTTTCGAAGGCTGGATCGAACGCATGATCAAGGTGTCGGGCTACCGCGGCCGGGTTGCCATCGCGACGCAGGGCATCAAGCCACGCCAAGGCGGACACCACGGCACCGATCCGCACGCCTGGCAGGACCTGGCGATGGCGCGGCGCTATGCCGTCAACATCAGCGCGGCGTTTGCCCAGCGCTGGCCCGAGCAGCGCGAGGCGATTGCGGCGCGCGAGGCCGACTACATCGCGCGCATCGACCGCCTGGACCGGCAGGTGCGCGAGCAACTGGCGGCCGTGCCGCGCGAGAAGCGGCGCGTGATCACGTCGCACGACGCCTTCGGCTACTTTGGCGCCGCCTACGGCGTGGACTTCATGGCGCCGCAGGGCTGGGCGACGCACAGCGAGCCGTCCGCCGCCGCGGTGGCACGCCTGATCCGCCAGATCCGCAACCAGGGCGTGCGTGCGGTGTTCATCGAGAACATCAGCGACCCGCGCTTGATCGAGCGGCTCGCGAGCGAGGCGGGCGTGCGCATCGGCGGCACGTTGTATTCCGACGCGCTGTCGGCGCCCGACGGCCCGGCGGGAACCTATCTCCGCCTGATGGAACACAACGCCCGCAGCATCGTCACGGCGCTGCAGGCCTGAACGGCCGTCCGCCAACCCGATCTGGAGATTCCGAGATGACCCGACACGACATCTTCCGGCCGACCCTGACCTTGGCCCTGGCGCTGGCCCTGGTCGGTGTTTCGGCCTGTCTGGGTGCCGCTGGCGCCGCCTGGGCGTCGGGCAAGGCGCATGAGCACGGCGCGATGAAGCTCGACGTGGCGGTCGACGGCAACACCCTGGTGATCGCACTGGAGACCCCGCTGGACAACCTGCTGGGCTTTGAGCGCGCACCACGCAACGACGCCGAGCGCAAGGCCGCGGCCGACGTGCTGGCACGCCTGCGTGGCCCGGACATGGCCGCGCCGCTGTGGTCGGCCGATGCCGCGGCGCAGTGCAGCCTGAGCCTGGCCGAGGTCAAGGCTCCGGTGCTCGAGCCTGTGGCCGGAAGCCCAGCGCCGAAGGGGGGTCATGCCGACCTCGACGCGCGCTACGAGTACCGCTGCGCGCAGCCCGCGGCGCTTCGTCAACTGGACGTGGCGTTGTTCGACGCCTATCGGCGGATCAAGCGCATCGACGTGCAGGTGGCCGGGCCCCAGGGCCAGGCCAAGCTGACGCTCAGACGGCCGGCACGCAGCGTCCCGCTGGTGCGCTGATCGGCGCCTTCAGCGGCGCCCTCAGCCCGCCGATCCCGGGTCGTCGACCCGCGGCCACAAGGCGCGGGTCACGTGCCTGAACGGCAAGGCGCGCATGTCCATCGCGCCGGTGCCAGGCGCCGAGACGTACAGGATCTCGGCCGCAACCGGCAGGAAGCCGGCATGAAAGTGCTGTGTCGACTTGACGACCAGCCCGCGGTAGCGGGCCAGTTCGAGGCCCGCCGCCGTGAAGCACGCCGGGGCGAAGCCCTGCGTGCGGAAGTCGTTGACCACGACGTCGATGAAGTCGGAGTGGTCACCGCTGCGATTGCGGTCACTGCAGTCGCTGCATTCGCGGCCAAGGCCGATGCGCAGCCAGGCCATGTTGCCCATGCCCGCCATCGCCGGACCGAAAGGCTGTTGGGCATCGTGAACCAGTCCCCGGACATGCACCCGCACATCGACCGGCACGCCTGAAGCGGGGCCGAGCTTGCCCCCCAGCCGCAAGTCCAGGCAGGCCCCCAGGCCAGCCTCGAAGGCGAGCGAAGTCGCAACAGGGTCCCAGAACGGCGCGATGGCGACGCCACCGATCTGGCGCGCCAGCAGCGCGGCGAGCAGGAAGGTCGAGTCGCCCGCGGCGCCGATGCCGGGGTTGTCGGCGGTGTCGGCCAGCACCAGCGGCTTGCCGCCCGGATGCCCGGCAATGCGTGCAACGGCGGCGTCGACGGACACGAAGGGCGGCGACACCTCGCGGCGCAAGGACCAGAACGCCTCCGCCAGCCGGGCGGCGAGCGACTGTGCCTGGCCGCGGTCGCCATCGGCCACCACCAGCACCCGGGCACCGACCTCGGGCGTGTCGCCCCAGGGGAATCCGTGAGCCAGCGAAACCGAGATGGTGCCGTCCCGCCCTTCGAGTGCCGACATGCGGTCGACAAAGCCGCGCATCGGCTCGCGCGTGGTCGGGAAGATGCCGAGCATCCGGCAGTCGTGCACGGCCATGACCGGACGCAGGCGGCCCGACAGCGTCGCTTCGATGAGGGTGAACAGCTCCTCGGCCCGCTCGGTGACGTCGACGTGCGGGTACTCCTTGTAGATCACGATCGCTGTCGCGTGGGCCTGCTTCTGCTCTGTCAGGTGGCAGTGCAGGTCGAGCTCGACGCCGATGGGCACGGTCGGCCCGACCTCAACGCGCACGCGGCGGATCAGCTCGCCCTCGGCGTCGGGGTACCCGTCGGCGATCATCGCGCCGTGCAGGTTCAGCAGCACCGCGTCCACCGGCATCGCGGCGTGCAGCTTGGACACGATCTCGTCGCACAGCTGCTCGAAGGTCGCACGCGTGGTGTTCCCGGCCGGGGTCGCAAAGGCGGCAAGGCCCTCGACGACACGCCAGCCCAGCGCCTGGGCGCGCTGGCGCCAGACGATCAACGGCAAGGCAAAGAAGTGCGGACTTGCGGGGTGTGCCCCGTCGCGGACCAGCAGCGTGCGGCGGAACAGATCCATGCCGGTCGGGATCGGCGAGAACGAGTTGGTCTCGGTGCCCAGGCAAGCGGTGAAGAGGGTCTTGCTCATCGGCGGGGGGCGCTCATTCGTGGATCGGTTGGCGGCAGGGCGCCGCCATCATAGGCAGGGCGGTGTCAGGCCAACCACGCGTGCAGCTGCGCCGCCACGTCGGGGTCGCTCAGGAGATCCAGGTGGCCGATGCCCTGGCCGGTCCATTGCCGCTCGGGGGCAAAGGCCAGGCGTCGGGCGGGGTCGCGGTGCCGGCCCAGCGCGCTGGCCAGCGGCACCAGGCCGTCGCCGAGAAGACGGCCCTTGGTGTTGCCCGGCTGCTGGCCCAGTGTGGAGGCGATGGCAAAGCAGCGCACGCCTTGCGGCAGCGGTACGGCGATGGTCGCGTCGCGCAGGACGGTGCCGTGGCGCAGGTCGACGATGCCGGCGCTGCGCACGCGGCCGATGCGCGCCAGCGGTGCGGCATACGGCGTCGCGCCGAGCACGATGTCGATCCAGTGGCCGGCCTTCTCGAGCGGTGCGCCCGTGTGCGGCGTGCCCAGGGTCACGAGGTCGCTGACGAGCGCCGGCCAAGCCTGACCGGTGGCCTGGCCCTGGTGCAGCGCACTGCGTGCGACCAGGCCGCCCATGCTGTGGCCGACCAGCAGCAGGCGGCGAACCGACCCTGGCCAGTGGGCCACCAGTTGCTCGAGTTGCTGCGCCAGTGCCAGCCCGTTGTCGGTGATCGCCTGGCCGCTGTTGTAGTGGGCAAACACGGGGACGAAGCCCCGCGACGCCGCCAGCGCCAGGCCGTGGTTGTGGCCCTTGCGGGTCCATTGCAGGTCGTTCATGCACAGGCCGTGGACCAGCACCAGCACGTCGCCCTTGGCCTGGGGCAGACGCGCCGCCAGCGCCGCGGCATCGGCCAGCGGCAGGGCCTGGCCGTCCTGTCGCAGCGACATCGGGGTCGCGAGGGGATTGGCGGTGGCGGCCAGGTGGTCGCCGAGAACACCGTTCAGCGCGGCGACCAGCGCCTCGCGTTGTGGCAGTGGTGGACGCTCGGCGCCGGATGCCGGCTCAAGGGCCGACCCCAGCAGGCCGAGCAGGGTGTCGACGCTGCCACCGGCCACACGCGTCACGCCGCGCACGCTGCGGTAGACCCAGCCGGTGATGCCACTTGTGCGGCCGGCCTGGGCGGGCGCTGGCAGACCCGGCAGGCGGGCGATGCGCTCGTGCATCGCCTCCACCAGATCGGCCAGGCCCAGCGTGGCGTCGCGGGCCAGGCGCGTGGCGCCGCGCAGGTCGCGGGTGCGGGTCGTGCCGGTCGGCAGGGCGCTCGGCTTGGGGGCTGGAGGCATCGCCCATTGTCGAGGCCGAAGGTCTTGAAGGTTTCTTGATGCCGGCCCGGCACAGTCGTGTCTCCTTGTCCAACGCCCAAAGGGCCCAACCCCATGTCTGCACTGTTTGCTGTGGCCCGCCGTTGCGGGCTCCCCGCTCTTGCCCTGCTGTCCGCCACGGCCATGGCGCCATCCGCGTCCGCGTCCGAGTCCCCCAAGGTCCTGCTGGTCGTCAGCGGTGAAGGCCGGCTCGACGCCGCCGGCAAGCACGAGCGGCCCGGCTTCGAGATGGAAGAGCTCGCCCAGGCCTGGCTGGTGCTGCGCGCCAACGGCTTGCGCGTCGAGGTGGCCAGCCCGGCCGGCGGGGCACCGGTCGCCGACCGTTACGACGCCGCCGACGACAGCATCCGCGCGTTCAAGGCCGACCCGCAGGCCGTCGCCGCGCTGAAGGCCACCCGGCGCACGCAGGACGTGGCGCCCGGCGAGCATGCGGCGATCCTCGTGATCGGCGGCAAGGGCGCGATGTTCGACCTGCCGCGCGACACGGCGCTGGCCACGCTGCTGGGCACGCACCACGCGCGGGGTGGCGTGCTCGCGGCGGTCTGCCACGGCCCGGCGGTGTTCGCGTCGGTGCGCCTGCCCGATGGCCAGCCGCTGGTTGCGGGCCGCCGCGTCACCGGCTTCACCGATGAAGAAGAGACCGTCTTCGGCAAGCGCTGGGCCCAGGAGTACCCGTTCTGGATCGAACGGCGGCTGCGCGAGCAGGGCGCGCGCTGGGAAGAAGCGAACCTGATGATGCCCAAGCTGGTGGTCGACGACCGCCTGATCACGGGCCAGAACCCGTTCTCGACCGCCATGGCCGCCGAGGCCGTGGTGCGGGCGCTGGGTCGCGTGCCGGTCGCACGCACCCCGTTCCGCGAAGAGGCCAGCATGCAGCTCGTGCAGCTGTGGCTGGCCGGCGAACAGGTGGCCGTGCGCGCGCTGCTGCAGGCCGACGCCAAGCGCTACAAGACCGACCTGATCGCGATGCTGGGCCACTACCAGCATGGTGCCGCCACCGACGACGCCGCCCGTCGTCAGGCGATCTCGGTGATGGAGCTGGCCGCGCCGCACTTCGCGCACCCCCAGTTCCGCGTCGTGCTGGCGCGGGCCCACGCCGGGCAAGGCGACACGGCCCGCGCCCGCGCGCTGATCGCACAGGTGATGGCCCCCGGGCACAACGACGACAAGGCGCGGAGCGAAGCCGGCAAGCTGCTGGCCACGTTGCCACCGGGCTGATCGAGGGTGAATGTCGCCCAGCGACAGGAGCAAGTCATGCCCGACACGATCGAGCTAAGGAGCATCAGCCATCACTTCGATACGGCCCGCGAGCGGATCGAGCTCTTCCGTGGGCTGTCCTGCACGGTCCGTGCCGATGAAACCCTGGCCATCATCGGCCCGTCAGGAGCGGGAAAGTCCAGCCTGCTGTCGATTGCCGCGGGCCTGGAGAAGCCGGCGGGCGGCACGGTGTGCTTCACCATCGGCGGGGCCTCGGTCGACGCGCTGACGATGCGCGCCAACTCCGGCTTCATCTTCCAGCAGTTTCATCTGATGCCCGAGCTCGATGCCATCGGCAACCTGGCCTTGCCGCTTCGACTGAAGGGCCATCGCGACGCGTTCGACGTTGCCGCTCGCTGGCTTGAGAAGGTCGGGCTGAAGGACCGCGCCCGGCACCGCCCCCACCAACTGAGCGGCGGTGAGCAACAGCGCATCGCGGTGGCTCGGGCCTTCGTCACCGCGCCGCGCTTCATCTTTGCCGACGAGCCCACCGGCAATCTGGACATGCACACCTCGGAAAGCGTGGCCGGGCTGATGTTCGACTGCGCCCGCGAGACGGGGTCCGGCCTGGTGATCGTCACCCACAGCAAACCCTTGGCCTTGCGTGCCGACAAGAGCCTGCTTCTGGCGAACGGGCGTCTGGAGCCCGTGGCATGAACTTGGTTCTGCTGACCCTCGAGAACTGCTGGCGGGACCTGAAGGAAGGTGACGGCCGCATCAGCATGGCCACGCAAGTCGCCATGCTGTTTTTCCTGCTGACGCTGACGCTGACCAGCGCGTCGATCCAGAGCTACCTGGCACACAACCTCGACCAGATGCTCGGCTCCGACCTGGTGCTCGAGAGCCATGCGCGGCTGAAGGGTGAGGACGAGATCGCGTTCAGATCGCTGGCGCCGCGCCAGTCGGTCACGCAGTTGAGCGACATCACCCTCACGCACCACGAGGTGTGGGCCCGCGTGCGCCTGAAACGGGTCGATGACGCCTACCCGCTGCAGGGACAGCTTCAGGTGGGCGACACACCGGCGGCCACGCAACGTGCGGTCAGCCAGGGCCCGAAGGTCGGGGAGATCTGGCTTGATTCGAGGCTTGCCATCCAGCTGCGAACGCAGGTGGGTGACACCCTCAGCGTCGCTGGCACGAAGCTTCGGCTCGGCGCGATCCTGTTTCATGAACCCGACCGCCTCATGGAAGGCCACAGCACGGCCTTGCGCGCGATGGTGCACACCCAGAGCCTGCAGGGTGAATCGCTGCAGGGCAGCCAGGTCCGCACGCGCTATCTCGTCACCGCGGATGAAGGCCGGCAACAGGCGATCGAGGACTGGGTGCAAACGGCCTTGCCGGGCGCGAAGCTGATCCAGAAGAACGGTGGTCAGCACCCGCTTGCAAGCTTCTGGCAGCGAACCGAGAACTTCCTCGGCCTGGCCTCCGTGATCCTGTTCTTCATGGGCGCCGTGGCCCTGGACATGACCAACCGCCGCTGGCTTGCAAAGATGCGCTACCGGCTCGCGATCTATGCAAGCTTCGGAACCCGCACGCGAACGGGGATGCTGATGGCGCTGGGTGAGTGGCTGATCGGCTTCATCCTGTCCGTCCTTGTTGCCAGCCTGCTGGCCACGCTGGCGTACGGCCTGATCGTCGCCCAGCTGCAAGACCACTTCCCGGGGCTTCAAGCGACAGGCCACTGGGGACCCGCCTTGAAGACGGTCGGCCTGGCGTTCTTGCTGCTGTATGCGCTGCAGGTTCCCAGCTTCATCCAGCTGTCGCGCGCCTCCTTGCTGTCGCTGATCCGCAATCCGACTGAGGGCCGCTATGTCTGGCATCGGCTGTTCTGGAGCATCACCGCAGCCACCAAGCTGACCACGGCCTATTCCGACAATTGGCAGTTGACGGGCATGACGCTCGCGGCCATCGCGGTGGCGCTGGCCTTGATGGTGGCCCTGACCTGGACCGTCATCCGGCTGGGGGATCTGTGGGGGCGACGACGCAGCGGCCTGCTGCCTTTCGCCTTCTTCATCATGCGCCAGCGCTTGTTCGCCAAATCGGCGCAGGTTCTGGGGCTGGGCCTGTGCGGGCTCCTGCTTCTGTTCACGCTGATGCTGATGCGGGACCTGGGCGCGACGATGGAAAGACATGGCCGCAGCCATGATGGCAATCTGCTGATCGCGCAAGCACACGCCGGCCAGATCGACGCGCTTCAGCGTTGGGCGGCGGAGACCGGCAGCAGCGTACGCACCCTGCGCCCATTCGTGTCCGCACAGCTGGTGGCCGTCAATGGCAAGACCCTTGCCGAGCACAGCCCGAGGCCCAGCGACACGATGGCCAGCCTCGCGGATCCGATCCGGCTGAGCTGGACCGACACCCTGCCCGCGAACAACCGCCTTGTCGGCGGCCTATGGTGGCCCGCAGGCACCGAGCGCTGGCAGCAGATTTCCGCCGAGTCCGAGGTCATGACCGACTTGGGCCTGAGCCATGGCGACACGCTCACCTACCAGATCGACGGCAAGTCCTACGACTTCACACTGGTGGCCAGCCACGCCTACCAGCCGGGCGGCAGCTCGATCACCTTCTGGTTCCAGGTGCCGCGGTCGGCCCGGGCACAACTGGATGCCCCAACGCGCTACATGGGCAGTATGGAATTGCCAGCACCGGCATGGGATGCGCTGGCGGGCCTGTGGCAGCAACACCCGACGCTCTCGCTGGTGCCGCTGCGGGAGCTGACCGAACGTTTTGACCGCACGCTCGGCATCGTCACGAAGGTGACCAGCGGCTACGCGGCGATGGTGCTCTTGTTGGCGCTCTTTGTGCTCGCAGCCTCCGTGAGCGGTTTCAGCACCGATGACCGCCAGAAGAACGGGCTGCTGATGAGCATGGGACTGAATCACAACGATTGCCTGCGGCTGAATTTCTATGATTGGGGCGTGACGGCCCTGATTGCCGCCACGGGTGCTGTTGCCGGCACCTGGATCGCGGGACTGCTGATCTACCGCTCCCAGTTCAGGCTGAGCTACAACCCAGATGTGCTGTGGGTGGCCGGGATGGTGGTTGCCATGGTGGCAGCCGTGTGCGTGGTGGGCTACATCGCCTGCCGTCAGAGCCTGAAGGTCTCGGTGCGGGATCTTCTGGCGACCTCAACCTGAAGCCCCATGAACGCTGACCACCCGGCAGCCGCGTCCCCGCTGCGCCCGCTCCCGACCCGCGTGCTGGTCGTCGAAGACCACGCACCGCTGCGCGAGCAGATCACCTCGCTGCTGCTGGCGGCGGGGCACCGCGTGGATGAGGCCAGCGATGGCCGCATCGCACTGGAGCTGGCGCTGGACTCGCCGCCCGATGTGATGGTGCTGGACCTGGGCCTGCCGGGCTTGAGCGGCCTGGAGCTGTGCCGCCGTTTGCGGGCCCAGGCCGCGCAGCCGGTCCCGGTGCTGATGCTGACCGCGCGCGACAGCCTTCCCGACAAGCTGGCGGGCTTTGACGCCGGTGCCGACGACTATCTCGTCAAGCCCTTTGCCGGCGACGAACTCCTGGCCCGGGTTCAGGCGTTGGCGCGGCGCGCGGGCGCCGGGCAGGACTACCGGCTGCACATCGGCCCGCTGGCCATCGACCGCCGCTCGCGCGAGGCCTGGCGCGAAGGCCAGCGCCTGGCGCTGCCGCCCACCGCGCTTTCCATCCTGCTGCTGCTGGCCGAGGCCTGGCCGCGTGCCTTGACCCGCAGCGAGCTGATCCGCCGCCTCTGGGACGATGACCCGCCCGAGTCCGACCCTTTGCGCACCCACCTGTACCAACTGCGACAGCAACTGGACAAGCCCTTCGCCACTCCGATGCTGCACACCGTGCACGGGGTCGGGCTCCGGCTGCAGGTCGCGGCCGACAAAGGCGCGCCCCACCCGAGAACGCTGCCATGACCCTGCACCGCCGCTGGATGCTGGCGCTGGCGCTCTTCACGCTGGTCGTGACCGCCTTGTTCGGTCTGTTTGCGATGGCCTTTGTCTACACCGTCGAAGACCGATTCCTCGACCGCCTGCTGATCCAGGAGGCCAGCGCCCAGCAGGCCCACCGGCAGCAGCACGGCCGTTGGGGTCGCACGGGGGCCGACTTCATCGTGCTCCACGAGTCGGCGGCCACCCTGCCGGCGGAGGTGGCCGAGGTGCTGTCCCGGGAGCCGAACCGGCTCGAGATGGCGGGCATGAACGGCCGCCATTACCACCTGCTGCCGCTCGAGCAGCCCGGCCGTGCACCCTGGCTGGTGGCCGAGGTCAGCCAGCAGCTGATCGTGCGGCCGATCCGCACCGAGCTGCTGACCTGGCTGGCCGGCTGGGGCCTGGCGATGGTGGCGCTGGCGCTGGTGCTGGGCTGGGTCTTGGCACGACGCGTGACTGCACCCCTGGAGACGCTGGCCGGCCGGGTGGCCGCGGCGTCGCCGGGGCAACATCCGGTCTCGGTGGCGCAGGGACTGGGCAAAGACGAAGTCGGCGAGGTCGCCCGCGCTTTTGACGCGCTGCTGGCGCGCACGCACGACTTCATCGTCCGCGAGCAGGCCTTCACCCGCGACGCCAGTCACGAACTGCGAACGCCGTTGGCGGTGCTGCTGCTGGGCATCGAGAGGCTGCAGGCCGATCCGGCCATGGCGCCCTCGTTGCAGACCGCGCTGGCCACGCTGCACGCGTCCACGCTGTGGATGCAGCAGACGGTCTCGACACTGCTTGTGCTGGCGCGCGAAGGCGAGTCGAACCCCGGCAAGACCCACGAGCCTGTGGCCGTGCTGCCGCTGCTGGAGCAGTGGGTGCTGGCCCATGCCGACTGGCTGGACCGGCAGGCGCTGAGCCTGGACGTGCAACTCGACCGCCAGGCCCGGCTGCGCCTGCCGACACCGGTGCTGCAGTTGGCGCTGGCCAGTCTGCTGGGCAACGCCTTTGTCCACGGGCGCGCCGGAGGCCAGGTGCGTGTCGACTTCGACGACCAGGCGCTGTGCATCACCAACCCGGATGCCGAGTCTCCGCAAGCCGGCCACGGCTTTGGCCTGGCGATCGTGCAGCGGCTGCTGGATGCGGCGGGCGGTCGGCTCGAACTCATCCAACACGGGGGCACGACGCGGGCGCGGGTGCTGGCCTGACGACGCCGTCGCGTCGTCGCTACGCATCAAGCGACGCACTCAAGCCTTCGAACTACGCAATGGCTTCAGCCGCTTCGACCTCCACCCGCGCATCGAAGCTCGACTGCCCGGCCGAAAACGCAAAGCGGTCGACCGCCGCGTCGGGCAGGACCGGTGCGCTGTCGGTCAAGGTGTTGAGGCCTGGCCAGCCGTCGCGCAGCCACAGCGTGCCGGGTGGGATGCGGTCGGTCACGTGGGCCCGCGCCGGCAGCTCGCCGAGGGCGTTGTGGACGCGGATCGCGGCGCCGTCGACCAGGCCCCGTGCGGCAGCGTCGGCGGGCGAGATCCAGACCCGGGGCTCGGATTCACGGCGGGCCAGGGTCGGCAGCTCGCGGCCGTTGTTGTAGAACGCGTGGAAGTGGGCGAGCGTCCGGCCCTGGGTCAACACCAGCGGGTAGCGACTTTCCGGGTCGTGCCCGGCCGGGGCCTGCCATTCGGGCAAGGGCGGCAAGCCCATGCGGGCAGCGTCCTCGGAAAAGAACTCGATCTTGCGCGATGGGGTGTCGAAGTCCAGCGTCGGGTTGGCGACATGCGAGATGCGCAACTCGGCCATGCCGCCCTGGGCCCGCAGCGACGCGGTCGTCGCGTGCCCGGTCGCCGGGTGGTCGAGCACGGCGTCGAGCAGGGCTTCGTCGTCGGCCCACGGGAAGAAGTCGTGCAGACCCAGTCGGCCCGCGAGCGCGCGCATCAGGTCGCTGGCCGACCGTGTCTCGCCGGCGGGGGGCAGCGCGGGCTCCATCAGGTAAAGGTGCGTGAAGGCGGACTTGCAGCCCAGCTCCTCCAGCCACGCGGTGGACGGCAGCACGACGTCGGCAAACCGCATCGCCGTGTCGTTGAGGAACAGGTCGTGGCTGACCACCAGGCGCGTGCGGGCCAGGCCCTCGGCCACGCGGGTGGCGTCGGCAAACGAGGACAGCATGTTCGTGCCCATCAGCAGCAGGTTGGCGATGCGGCCGTCGTTCAGCGCCTGGATCACGCCCGACATCTGGTTGGGCAGCGCCGTGCCCGGCGGGCGGCGCTGTGGCTCGCTGACGTTCGCAAGCCCGCGGCCGTGGGCCGCGGCGCCGTGACGCGGCCCGAAGCCGGCGCCGGGCACGCCGACCTGGCCGGTCAGCCCCGGCAGGCAGGCGATGGCACGCGAGGCCTGCCAGCCGTTGTCGCCCTTGTGCATCGAGCTGCCACCGAGCACGATCATCGCCGGCCGGGTGCCGGCGTAGAGCCGCGCCAGCGCCACGATGCGCTCGGCCGCGATGCCGGTCACCCCTGCCGCCCACTGCGGCGAGTAACGCTCCAATTGAGTGGCCAGCTCGGCAAAGCCGACGGTGTGCCGCTCGACGAAGTCGGCATCGAACAGGCGCTCGGCGCAGATGACATGCATCAGCGCCAGCGCCAGCGCGCCGTCGGTGCCGGGTTTCAGAAGCAGCACCTCGTGTGCCTTGGCCGTGGCCTCGGTCTGGCGCACGTCGATGGCGACCACCCGCGCGCCACGCGAACGGGCCGCGTTGACGAAGCGCGCCGTGTTGGGCTGGCTCGCGAAGTTGGCGCCCCACAGCAGGATCAGCCGCGAGTGCTCGCCCATGTCCTCCTTCGTGTGCGTTTCCAGCATGCCGGTCAGCGCCAGGCCAAAGGCGCCCAGGCCCCAGCAGATCATGGTCGGGCTGAAGAACTGGCTGCCGTGCAGGTTGGCAAAACGCGCAAACAGCTGTGCGTTGATGCGCGTCCCGTAGTGGGTGGTGAAGCTGCCGTGTCCGGGCCAGATCGCGGTGGCCTGCGGCGGCTGGTCTGCGATGGCCCTGGCGATGCGGTCCAGCGCCTCGTCCCAGGTGGCGCGGCGAAACGGCTGGTCGCGCCGGTCGCGCAGCAGCGGGTGCAACAGGCGCGCCGGGTTGTCGAACACCTCCCGCGACGCCTGGCCGCGGACGCAAAGGAAGCCGCGGCTGTCCGGGTTGTCCGGGTCGCCACGCACGCCCACCAGCCGCTGGTCCTGCAACTCGACCAACATGCCACACAGCGTCGGGTGGCAGTTCATCGGGCACATCGTGCGCACGGTGGTCATGGCGGCCTCGTTCACAGCGGCTTCGGGCTCGGGCGTCAGACCTTCACCAACCGCCCCCGATGCCGCGCCACCTGCGCCAGCACCTGCTCTGGCGCCGTGCCGCCGAGCACCTTGCGGGCGGCCATCGAGCCCTCGGGCGTCAGGACCTCGAACACGTCTTCGCCGACCGCCGGGTGCAGGCCTTGCAGCGTGGCCAGCGGCAGTGCGGCGAGGTCGACGCCTTGCTCGATGGCCAGGCGCACGGCGTGGGCCACGGTCTCGTGGGCGTCGCGGAAGGGCAGCCCCTTCTTGACCAGGTAGTCGGCGAGGTCGGTCGCGGTGGCGTGGCCGCGGGTCACGGCGGCGCGGAGGGCCTGGGGCTTGACGACGATGCCGCTGACCATCTCGGCCATGATGCGCAGCGTCGCGGCCAGCGTGTCGACGGTGTCGAACAGCGGCTCCTTGTCCTCCTGGTTGTCCTTGTTGTAGGTCAGGGGCTGGCCCTTCATCAGCACCAGCAGGGCCTGCAGATGGCCGATGACGCGGGCGCTCTTGCCGCGGGCCAGTTCGGCGACGTCGGGGTTGCGCTTCTGCGGCATGATGGACGAGCCGGTGCAGTAGCGGTCCGCCAGGTCGATGAAGCCGAAGTTCTGGCTCATCCACAGCACCAGCTCTTCGGCCAGCCGCGACACGTGCACCATCGTGATGGCCGCAAAGGCGCAGAACTCGATCGCGAAGTCGCGGTCGCTGACGGCGTCCAGGCTGTTCTGGCAGACCCCGTCGAAGCCGAGTTCGGTGGCGACCGATTCGCGGTCCAGCGGGTAGCTGGTGCCGGCCAGTGCCGCCGCGCCGAGCGGCAGCCGGTTGGTGCGCCTGCGCACGTCGGCCAGGCGTTCGGCGTCTCGCGCGAACATCTCCACGTACGCCAGCAGGTGGTGGGCCAGGCTCACCGGTTGCGCCACCTGCAGGTGCGTGAAGCCGGGCATCACGGTGTGGGCGTGTTGCGCCGCCAGTTCGACCAGCGCGCGCTGCATGTCGGCCAGCAGGGGCGCCAACTGGTCGATCTCGCCACGCAGCCACAGCCGCACGTCGGTGGCGACCTGGTCGTTGCGGCTGCGGCCGGTGTGCAGCCGCTTGCCGGCGTCGCCCACCAGGGCGGTCAGCCGGGCTTCGATGTTGAGGTGCACGTCTTCGAGCGCGAGCTGCCACTCGAAGCGGCCGGCGGCGATCTCGGCCTGGATCTGCGCCATGCCCCGTTCGATGTCGGCCAGGTCGCCCGCCGTGATGACGGCCTGTCGCGCCAGCATGCGGGCATGGGCCAGGCTGCCGGCGATGTCCGCGGCGGCCAGCCGCTTGTCGAAGCCGACGCTGGCGGTGTAGCGCTGCACCAGCGCGCTCATCGGCTCGCTGAACAAGGCCGACCAGGCCTGCGCCTTGTTGGCCAGCGGGTCGTCGGATCGTGCATCGGGGGCTTGGGGCTCGGGGGTCATGGGGCAGGGAAGCTTGGCGATGGCCGGGAGGGTAAATCACTATGATCCCCCGCACCCTTGCCCGACGTCCGCCACGATGCCCGCCGCCTCTCCGCCTGACGCTCCCGACAGCCGCCCGGCCAGCGTTTGGCCCGAGTCGACGCGCGTGTCGGAGTATTCGACGATGCAGTTCGAGGTCTCGCGCTTTGGGGCTGTCGAGGCCGGGCGTCGCGCCGAAAAGCGAGAACGGCTGAGCGCCACCGCCGCGTTCGATGTCTGCCACCCCGCGCTGGCCTTGCGTGCGCTGCTGTTCGTGCAGGGCGTGTGTGCCGTGCTGGCCCTGGCCGATGCCGCGTCGGCGACCGACTGGGCGCAGCGCCAGGCGGCGCTGGCGCTCGGTGGCCTGGCGGCGACTCTGCTCTGGCTGGTGGTGGTTTGCGCCGCCAAGGGGCCCTTGCAACGCCAGGCCGGCGCCGTGCGCGCGGCGCTGGTGGTGGGCCTGGGGGCCCTGCTGGCGTGGAGCGTCTCGCGGGGGCTGGTCTGGATCGGATTGGTCGGTGGCGGCGATGGCGCTCGCGTCGCGGAGCCCGCGCTGCAGGGCCTGGCCGTGGCCTTGGGCGGTGGATGTCTGGCCGGGCTGGTCTGGATCTGGCTTGAGTTGCGCGCACGCGCCGGCCGGCCGGCCGATGCCCATGCCCGGCTGGCCGAGCTGCAGTCGCGGATCCGGCCGCACTTCCTGTTCAACGCATTGAACACGGCGATGGCCCTGGTGCGTGTCGCGCCCGAACGTGCGGAAGCGGTGCTTGAAGACCTGGCCCAGCTGTTCCGCACCGCGCTGGCGGAGGCGGGGTCCTCGGTGCCCCTGTCTGAAGAGATCGATCTTGCGCGGCGCTACCTGGCGATCGAGCAGGTCCGATTCGGCAGCCGGCTTGTCGTGCACTGGGAGATCGACCCCAAGGTGGCGAGCGCACGGGTGCCGCCGCTGGTGTTGCAGCCCCTGGTCGAGAATGCGGTTCGCCATGGCGTCGAACCGAACGCCCGTGGCGGCGAGCTGTGGATCCGCGCCACCGTGCGTGCCGGCCAGGTCGACCTGCGGGTCAGCAACACCGTCGGCGACCGCACCGGCCCGCCGGGCCTGGGCATGGCCCTGCCCAACGTTCGCGAGCGCCTGCGACTGCTGCATGACCTGGCCGGGCAGTGCGACATCCAGCGCGAGCCCGGGCAGTTCCATGTCCGCCTGCTGGTGCCGATGCCGTGACGTCCACAGCGTCGCGGCCCTTGCAGGTGCTGATTGCCGACGACGAAGCACCGGCACGCTGGCGGCTGAAGGCCCTGGTCGAAGCGGCACGGGCCGACGACGGCGAGGCGCTGGCCGCGGTGGTGGCCGAGGCCCAGGACGCCCACGAAGCGCTGGCGCGTGTCAAGGCCGGTGGCATCGATCTGGCGCTGCTGGACATCCAGATGCCGGGGCCCAGTGGCCTGCAACTGGCGGCCGAGCTGGAGGCGTTGCCGGATCTGCCGCTGCTGGTCTTCGTCACCGCGCACAGCGAGCATGCGCTGGCGGCCTTCGAGGTCCAGGCGCTGGACTATCTGACCAAGCCGGTGCCCCGCGAGCGCCTGCACGCCACCTTGCTGCGCGCGCGCCAGCGCTGGCAGGAGCGGCTGGCCGTCCGCCTGACCCGCGACGAGGCACGGGCCGCCGCGGCACCAGACGATGCGCCGGCGCTGACCTTCGCCGAACGTGGGCGCATGCTGCGGGTGCCGCTGACCGACATCGTCTACCTGAAGGCCGAACAGAAGTACGTGACGCTGCGCACCACGGGCCGGCAGCACGTGCTCGACGAGTCGCTGGCCGAGCTGGAGTCGCAACTGAGCGGGCATGCGTTTGTGCGCATTCATCGCAATGCCCTGGTGGCCAAGGCGCTGATGCGCGAACTGGCGTTGCGCGGTGACGACGAGGCCGGCGACGAAGCCGGCGAAGCCGGTGCCTGGTCGCTGCGGGTCGCGGTGCCGGGTGCCGCTGACGAATGGCTGGCGGTGTCGCGGCGCCAGCTGGCAACCGTGAAGAACGCCTTGCTGCCGCCATGACCCGGCCCACAGACATTCCACGGCGTGGGGCGGCCAGGATCGCGGCGGGACTGCTGGTGCTGGCGGGACCTTGGGTGTCGCTGGCAATCGACGCCGCGCCAAGAGCGGGCACGGCGCTGGCAGGGACATGGGGCGGCGACCGGGCGCAACTCGTGGTCGAACCCGAAGGAACGCGACTGGAACTCGACTGTGCGACGGGCTACATCCCGGGCGCGGTGCCGTGGCAACCGGGTGGTCGATTCGAGGCCCAGGGGACCTTCGAGACCCACGGGCCGGGCAGTGCCCGCGCCAACGATGCCGAACGCCCGCCCGCGGCGCGATTCCGCGGCGAGATCGTCTCGGGTGGGGCCCTGCGGCTCGAGGTGCTGCCGGAGGGCCGTGCTCAGCCGCAGGTGTATGTGCTGCGCGAGGGGCTGCGCGTCAGGCTGGCGCGTTGCCTGTGACGCGACTTCAGGTCTTGACGATCGACGAGGCGACGGCTTGCGTCGCTTCCTTCAGCTTGTCCCTGGCCATCGTCTTGCAGGCCTCGGTGCTGCTGTTCGCGGCGGCGTCGTAGGCCGTGGCGGTCTGGCGCGGGCGGAACAGCGGCACGTTCAGCGTCGTCGTCAGCGGCAGCACCATCACGCGCGCCGCGATGACGCAGGTCGTGCCCTTCATGCCGCCTTCGACCTGGCTCACCCAGACGTACTGGCTGCCCTTGGTGATCTTCCAGGCACTCGCCGGGATGTTCTCGTCCATCACCTTGATCGCATCGGCCTCGGCGATCAGCAGCTTGTTGGAGTGATCCATCAGACGCTTGTTGCCCGCCATCTTCTTCGGGTCTTCGGCCTGGGCGGTGGTGGCCAGCAAGGCGGCGCAGCAGGCCAGAGAAAGGGCGGGCAGGAAGTTCGTCATGACGCGGCGGCTCAGGTGGTGGGAGACTGCGAAGAACCGTCGGGCCAGGCCCGAGGCTCGCGCAGTGTAATCAGCCCGGCCACCCGCCGCCCCCGGGGAAGCCACGTGTCACCCCGAGCCAACGCCTACTTCGCCGCGCCCCAGAGCTCGGCCAGCCGGGCGTCGCGCCCGCAGCCGTTGCGGTACAGCTTGTAGCGCACCGGATTCTTCAGGTGATAGTCCTGGTGGTACTCCTCGGCGGGGTAGAACGCCGTCGCCGGGTGGATCTGGGTCACGATGGGGGCGCTGAACGGCTTGTTCTTGTCCAGTGCGGCTTTCGAGGCGTGGGCCTGCTCTGCCTGCTCGGGCCCGTGGGTGAAGATGGCCGAGCGGTACGGGCTGCCGCTGTCGCAGAACTGGCGATCCTTGGTTGTCGGGTCGATGCTGCGCCAGAACTTCTCGAGCAGCTGGGCGTAGCTCACCTTGGTCGTGTCGAACACGATCTCCACCGCCTCGGCGTGGCCGGTGAGCTTGGCCGAGACCAGTTCGTAGCTCGGGTTGGCGACATGACCGCCGATGTAGCCGCTGGTCGTCGAGACCACTCCCGGCACCTTGTCGAAGTCGGACTCGACGCACCAGAAGCAGCCGCCCGCGAACGTCGCCCTGGCGAGGCCGGGCGCCAGGGGGGCGCCGGCGGCAGGCGCCGGCTTGGCGGGCGAACTGCCCTGCGACAGCGCGGTGCCGACGCCGACGGCCAGCGCGACCAGGACGCCCAGCGTCAACCCGAAGAGCGCGCGGCGCTTCATGCCGACGGCGCAAAACGCAGCGCCACTCCGTTGTTGCAGTAACGCTTGCCGGTCGGCCGCGGACCGTCGTCGAAGACGTGGCCCTGGTGGCCGCCGCAACGCGCGCAGTGGTACTCGACACGCGGCAGGATCAGCTTGTAGTCGGTGCTGGTGCCCAGCGCGTCGGGCAGCGGGGCCCAGAAGCTCGGCCAGCCGGTGCCGCTGTCGAACTTGGTGGTGTGGGCAAACAACGGCAGGTCGCAGCCGGCACAGTGGTAGGTGCCGGGCCGCTTCTCGTCGTTCAGCGGGCTGCTGCCGGCGCGTTCGGTGCCCTCCTGCCGGAGCACCTGGTAGGCGGCCGGGCTCAGGCGCTTGCGCCATTCGGCGTCGGTCAGCACGACGCGGTCGGCCCGCGTCGGGGTGCTGGCGGCATGGGCGGTGCCGCTACCGGCGGTGGTGGCCCCGGCGGTGGCCCCGATACCGAGCATGGACATGAGTTGGGCGAAACCGCGGCGGGTCATCGAGACGATCTCCGGAAAAGTTGGCAATGGTGCCGCTGGATTCGCCCTTCTGCACAGTCGGGTTACATCGTGCGCTGCCGTTTCCGTTGGCGACGGGCCACCGCTGCGAGTGCCAGACCACCCAGCGACAGCAACGCGGCAGTCGCCGGCTCGGGCACCGCCGCCGTCAGGCCGGTCAAGGTCCCGTTGAAGGTGCCGACGAAGCTGGCGCTCCCGGTGGCGAGGTCGATGGTGTACAGGCCGGTGCCGAGGGACCCGTCGTCGACGTTCAAGGCCGCCAGCGCCATGCCGTTGCCCAGGATCTCGAACCCACCGCCGCGCAGCACGTCGATGCCCAGCGCGCCGATGGTCGTGACCGTCGGGCTGTTGAAGCTGCCGGGCGCGGACGCCAGGGTATCCGTTGCCGTGTTGATGTAGTAGAGCGCGGTCGACGCCGGTGCTGCTGACGGGAACAGCCGGCTGTTGGTGTAGGCCACCTGGGCGAAGCTCGGGGCGATCATGCCGGCCAGGTTGCCGACGACCCCGGTGTTGGCGTTGATGGCGTAGTTGTTGCCGGTGGACGACACGACGCGGAATGAGGTCGCGCCGGCAAAGTCGGCCACCGGGTTGAAGTCCATGCCCCAGCCCTTGGAGCCGTCGATCACCGGGCTGGACAGGGTGGCCACCAGGCTGGCGGCGCCGGTGCCCGGGTTCAGGGTGTACAGCTTGCTCGCGGTGCTGAGGCCGTAGACCAGACCGTTGCCGGGCCGCAGGTCGATGCCGACCAGGCGTTCGCCGGCGGCCAGGCCGGTGACGGCGACGCGGCTGGACATGCCGGGGGTGCTGCTGTCGAACATTGCCAGCTCGTTGGCGCTGGTCAGGCCGATCATCGGCACGGCGTGGGCGGCGGTGACGCCGATGGCCAGCGCGGCGGCAAGTGCTGCGGCACGTGCGGTCGAAGGGGTGAGCGAGGGGATGCGTTTCATGCGGGGCTCCTGGCGGTCTCTCGGGTTGCGATGCGGTGGTGGCCCCGACGTTTGCCGGGGCTCGCACGGGCATACGCACCGGCGGCGCACTGGATGCGCGAGCTCAACCGTGAAGGCCCGCCGACCCCCCCCTGTTTGCAGGGGTCGGCATCGGTTGCCGCACCCGGCCGTGACCGCTGACGGAGCCGAGCCCGGCTCAGAACCCCACCGTCCACGCGGCCATCATCACCGCCAGGCCCAGGCTCCCGGCCAACGGCACGGCGACGCGCAAGCCGTAGCGGCGGCCACCGGCTACCAGCGCCACGCCGCAGCGCGTCAGCGTGTTGCACGCCACCGCCAGCAGCACGCCGGCCACCACCGCCGACGCGTCCAGCGTGCCGGCCGCGTGCAGTGAGGCCAGCGACGCGATCGGCGCGTGCGCGTCCACCAGCCCCGCGAGCGCCACGCCCAGGCCCAGGCCGGCGTCGCCAAAACGCTGCTGCAACAGTCCCACCGCCACGGCCACGCCGCCCAGCAGCAGTGCCACGGTGAGCGCCTCGCGGGGTCGCAAGGCACTGCGGGCGGGTGAAGCGTCGGCATCGGCGGCGGGGGCCGGCTCCGCCTCCTCCTCCGCTGCCGCCGGTGCCGCTGCGACTTCGGCTGCGGCCGCACCGTGCGGCCGCGCCATCCACCCGCCCGCGGCCGCACAGGCCAGCGCAGCGGCCAGCGCGGTCGGCCACAGCGCCGCGGCGGCTGCCGGCGACAACGCGACCGTGATCACCAGCCCCTGCACCCAGGTGGCGGCTGCCGACAGCACGGCACTGCCGGCCAGCACGCCGACCCGAGCGGGGTCGGCTCGGGCGCGGCCGCCCAGGGACGCCACCGTGGCCGTGCTGGAGACGAAGCCGCCCAGGAAGCCCGACACCATCAAGCCGCGCTGCGGCCCCAGCCAGCGCAGCGCCACCTCGCCGGCGGCCTGCATCGCCATGATCAGCAGCACCAGCGCGGCCAGCGGGCGTGGCTGGATGCCGCCGAGCGCGGCAATCGGCGCGTCCGGCACCAGGGGCAGGGCGATCAGCGCCAGCGCGATGAGCAGCAGGCCGTCGTGCAGCTCCTGATCGCTGAGCAGTGCAGTGGCCAGGTGATGAAGCCGCGCGCGGGCGACCAGCAACGCCGCCAGCCCGGCGCCGCAAGCCGCGCCCAGTGCGGGCGAGAGCACCGACTGCACGCCGATCAGGTAGGTCGCGAACAAGGCCAGCTCGGTGGTCAGGCCGGGGTCGCGCGAGCGGCTCTTCCAGTAGGCGCTGGCCGCCAACAAGGCCACCAGCGCGGCACCGATGACCACCAGCCCGGGCACGGGCAGCGCCTGCGCCAGGGCGCCGGTCAGGGCCGCGACGACAAAGCTGCGCAGGCCCGCGGCCTGGCGGTCGTCGCCACGGCCTTTGCGGCGTTCGCGCTCGATGCCGATCAACAGCCCCGCGCCCAGCGCCACCGCCAGCCCGAGTGGCGGGGCTTGCAGCAGCGCCATGCCGGACGCTTCAGGCATCGACCATGGCGTCGTGCTCGGGCACCGAGACGCGCCAGCCCAGTTCGTCCTGGATGCGCAGGCGCAACGTGTCGGCGGCGTCGGGCTCGCCGTGCACGACGAAGGTGTGCTCGGGCGGCGCCCGAAAGCCGCCCAGCCATTTCATCAGGCCGTCGGCATCGGCGTGGCCCGAGAAGCCTTCGAGGTGGCTGACCGCCGCCTTCACGGCCACGTACTCGCCGTGAATCTTGACCTCGCGGGCACCACCGATCAGCGCCGCGCCGCGCGTGCCGCCGACCTGGAAGCCCGGGAACACGATGGCGTGGCGCGGATTGGGCGCCATCGCCTTCAGGTGATGGAGCACGCGCCCGCCGGTCGCCATGCCGCTGGCGGAGATGACGACCTTGGGCCAGCGCGAGCGGACCAAGCCGGCCGACTCGGCTGGCGTGGCCACCAGCGTCACGCCGTCGGTCAGCTGCCCGGTTTCGCGGTCCGGGATGCGCAGCAGGCGCCGATGGCGCTGGTACAGCGCAGTGGCCGCGCTGGCCATCGGGCTGTCCAGAAACACCGGCATGTCGGCAGCGATCTCACCAGCCGCCTTCAGCCGTTGCAACACCAGCAGCAGCGCCTGCGCGCGGCCGACCGCGAACGACGGAAGCAGCACGCTGCCGCCGCGCCGCGTGGTCGCGCGGATGATCTCGCCCAGGCGGGCTTGCACGTCTTCGGTGGGGTGGCGGCGGTTGCCGTAGGTGGACTCGACCAGCAGCACGTCGGCGTGTTCCACGGGCTGCGGCGCGGGCATCAACAAGTCGTCGTCGCGTCCCAGGTCGCCCGAGAACACCAGGGTGCGTCCGGCCGCCTGCACACTGACCGACGATGCGCCCAGCAGGTGCCCGGCCGGCGTGAGGCGGATGTGCGCATCGCCCACCGACACGCTGCGCCCAGCGGGTATGGCCACGATCCTGGCCAGTGCCCGCTTGGCATCGGCCACCGTGTACAGGGGCAGCGCCGGCTGGTGGCGCGACCAGCCACCTCGGTTCGCGCGGCGGGCGTCTTCTTCCTGCAGGTGCGCGCTGTCCAGCAGCAGCACCTGGGCCAGGTCCAGCGTGGCCGGTGAGGCATACACCGGCCCTTTGAAGCCTTGCTTGACGAGAGCCGGCAGCCAGCCGCTGTGGTCCAGGTGGGCGTGGCTCAGCACCATCGCGTCCATGCTGTCGGGCGCCACCGGCAGCGGCGCCCAGTTGCGTTCGCGCAGAGTCTTGTAGCCCTGGAACAAGCCGCAGTCCAGCAGCACGCGCGTCGTGCCAGTGTCAACCAGGTGGCGCGAGCCGGTGACGGTGTCTGCGGCGCCGAGGAAGCGGATCTTCATGGGATCTCCTTCAGCTGGAGCGAAAGCACCTCGTCGGCGAGCACCCGGTACCGACCCAGTCGATGGCCCGTTTCAATGGAACGACTTCTGAATCCGGGAACGCCGAATGGCATCAGGGGGCGGGCCGCCCCGGTCCCTGTATGCCTTCGGCACGGGCCGAAACGTAGCTGTAGAGATCGGCAATGTGCGCGGTCACACGGGGGTCGGCGCCGAAGTCGGGCATCAGCACGGTCGGGGCCCGGCGTTGCAGCACGTCGTCGACCTGCGCTGTGCGGGCCGCGCTGCCTGCCGGGGTGGGTGGCAGGTTCCACTCGTAGCGCAGCAACACGAACTCGATGAAGCGGCGTGGTCCCATGGTGCGTGCCCGCGCCAACAGATCCGGGCCGCGGTCCGTGCCCTGGGCGGATGCGCCATGGCATTGGGCGCACTTGTCCTGGTACACCCGCCACCCGGTGTGAACGCTGCCTTTCGGTTGCGACGCGGCGGCCAGCTCGCGTGCGGGCTGGGTGTTCTGGACCTCCAGCGCGCAGCCCGCCAGCAGGGCCAGCGTCGAAGCGGACAGGCAGGCGCGTCCCCAGAAGGCACGTGCCGACGCGCGGCCCCGCCTGGGACGTGGATTCGGGTCGTATCGCAGTTCCATCGCGGCACCTCCGTGCATCGTCGGTAGGACCTGACCAGTCTGGGCCTGGCCGGGTCCGGCGATGTTACGGCCGATCAAGCCGCATCGATACGGGCGCCCGCCGCCGTCAGCCGGTGTTGCGCAACCCCGCCGCAATCCCGTTGATCGACAGGTGGATGCCACGCTCCAGCCGCGCCATGCCCTCGGGCGACTCGCGGCCGCTGCGGTGGCGGCGCAGCAGTTCGACCTGCAGGTGGTTCAGCGGGTCGAGGTACGGGAAGCGGTGGGCGATCGAGCGCGCCAGCGCCGGGTTGCCGGCCAGACGGTCGGGCTGGCCGGTGATCAGCGTCAGCGCATCGGCGGTGCGTTGCCATTCGGCCTTCAGCGCTGCAAAGATGCGCCGCGCCAGCGCCTTGTCCTCGACCAGTTCGACATAGCGCGCCGCGATGCGCAGGTCGGTCTTGGCCAGCACCATGTCCAGGTTGGACAGCAGGGTGCTGAAAAACGGCCACTGGCGGTGCATGCGCTGCAGCAGTTCGACCCTCTGGGCATGCTGGGGGCTGCCGCTGGCGCCGACGTAGGCTGCCACCGCGCTGCCAAAGCCGGCCCAGCCCGGCAGGGCCATGCGGCACTGGCCCCACGAGAAGCTCCACGGGATCGCGCGCAGGTCTTCGATGCTCGGGCCTTGGGCGCCGTCCTTGGGCCGTGCCGCCGGGCGCGAGCCGATGTTCAGGCCGGCGATCTCGCGGATGGGCGTCGCGGCAAAGAAGTACTGGGTGAAGCCCGGCGTGCCGTAGACGAGCTTGCGGTAGGCCGCGAAGCTGGCCTCGCTGAGCGCCTCGGCCGCGTCGTGGAAGGCCTTCGGTGCCGGTCGCGTGGGCGTCAGCATCGTCGCTTCAAGCGTCGCCGCGACCAGGGTCTCGAGGTTGCGCCGGCCGATGTCCGGGTGGGCGTACTTGGAGCCGATGACCTCGCCCTGTTCGGTCAGGCGGATCTGGCCGTTCACGGTGCCGGGCGGTTGGGCCAGGATGGCCTGGTAGCTGGGACCACCGCCTCGCCCGACGGTACCGCCCCGGCCGTGGAACAGGCGCAGCACGATGCCGTGACGGGCGCCGAGCTCGGCAAACAGCGCCACGAGCGCGATCTCGGTGCGGTACAGCGACCAGTGGCTGGTGAAGGTGCCGCCGTCCTTGTTGCTGTCGCTGTAGCCGAGCATGACCTCCTGTTCGCCGCCGCTGGCCGCGACCAGCGCCGCGATGCCGGGCAGGGCGAAGTACTCGCGCATGATGGGCTCGGCCCGCTGCAGGTCGCCGATGGTCTCGAACAGCGGCACGGTGATGAGCGCGGCTCGACCTTCGACCAGCAGCCCGGCCTCCTTCTGCAGCACCAGCACTTCAAGCAGGTCGCTGACCTCTTCGGTGTGGCTGATGATGCAGTGGCGGATCGCCTCGCGGCCGTAGCGCGCCAGCGCCTCGCGGGCGGTGTCGAAGACCGCCAGCTCGCCACGGCTGCGCTCGCTGTAGGCGGCGCCGCGGACGCCCAGCGTGCGCCGGTCGGCCAGCACCGCCAGCAGGCGCTCGCGCTTGGCGTCTTCGGTCAGCTTCGAGTAGTGGGCCTCGATGCCGGCGACCTGCAACAGCTCGGCGACGGTGGCCTCGTAGCGGTCCGAGCTTTGTCGAAGGTCCAGCGTTGCCAGATGGAAGCCGAAGACCTGCACCGCCCGCATCAGCGGCGCCAGGCGCGGCCCGGCCATCGAGCCGGCATGGTGGGCACGCAGCGAGTCGGCCACCGTCTGCAGGTCGACCAGCAGCGCCTCCGGTGTCGGATAGGCGACGCTCGGCGCCACCGCATGGCGCAGCGCCTCGGTGCCGGTCAGGTCGTTCAGCGTGGCCGCGAGCCGCGCGTAGACGCCGATCAGCGCACGGCGGTAGGGCTCGTCCTGGCGGTGCACGTTCGGGTCGCCGGAGGCGTCGGCCAGGGCCTGCAGCGCCGGCGTGCAAGGCACCAGCGAACCGCTGATCGACAGCTCGGAGCCGAGCGTGTGGACCTCGGTCAGGTAGTGGCGCAGCGCCACCTCGCACTGGCGCGACAGCGCGTGGCGCATCGTGGCCGCGCCGACGTTGGGGTTGCCGTCGCGGTCGCCGCCGATCCAGTGGCCCATGCGCAGGAAGGGCGGCACGGCCTGGCCGGGCAGCGCGCGTTCGAGTTCGCGGTACAGCCGCGGGATCTCGCGCAGGAAGGTCGCCGGGTAGTAGGACAGCGCGTTTTCGATCTCGTCGGCCACGGTCAGCTTGGCCAGGCGGAGCATCCGGGTCTGCCAGAGCTGCGTGACGCGGGCGCGGATCAGGGATTCGTTGTCGGCCAGCGCCCCCGGGTCGCCCACCAGGGCCTCACGCTCGGCGATCAGTGCCGCGATCGCACGCTCGGCGTCGAGGATGCTCTTGCGCTGGACCTCGGTCGGGTGAGCGGTCAGCACCGGCTGCACGCAGGCCCGGGCCAGGGCATCGGCGATGTCGCTGCCGCGGTGACCGGCGTCGTGCAGGCGTTCCAGCGCCAGCGCCAGCGAGCCCTCTTGCCGGTGGCCCTCGTGCGCATGCGCGGCGCGCCGGCGCAGGTGGTGCCGGTCTTCGGCGATGTTGGCCAGGTGCGAGAAGTAGCTGAAGGCGCGGATCACCGTCACCGTGCGGTCGGCCGAGAGGTTCTTGAGCAGGCGGTCGAGCACGCGGCCGGCGCTGGCATCGGCCTTCAGCCGGTCGGCCACCGCCAGCTGGCGGATGCGTTCGATGAGCTCGAAAGCCTCGTGGCCCTCTTGCTCGCGAATCGTGTCGCCGAGGATCCTTCCAAGTAACCGGATGTCTTCGACCAGTGGTCGGTTCTTGTCGACCGCACGGGCCGCTGCCTTGGTGCCCGGCCCGGTGGATGGGGCCTTGGGGGACTTGGTTCGTGGGCGGATGGTGGGCATGCGGGAGCTCCGATTCGATGTAACCAGATTACCACCGGGCCGGCGGTTGGCGCGTCGGCACAATGCGACACATGACTGCCCTCCAAGCCGCCGCCGACATCGGCTCCGTCGTCATCGCCACCCGCGAGAGCCGCCTTGCCATGTGGCAAGCCGAACACGTGCGCGACGCGCTGCGCTCGCGGTTCGGCCTCGCGGTCGACTTGCTGGGCATGACGACCCGAGGCGACCAGATCCTCGACCGGGCCCTGTCCAAGGTCGGAGGCAAGGGCCTCTTCGTGAAGGAACTGGAGACGGCGCTCGAAGAAGGGCGGGCACGGCTGGCCGTGCACTCGCTGAAGGACGTGCCGATGGAGATGCCCGAGGGCTTCTCACTGGTGGCGGTCTGGGAGCGCGAGGACCCGCGCGACGCCTTCGTCAGTCCGCGCTACCAGCGCCTGGCCGATCTGCCCCAGGGTGCGGTCGTCGGCACCTCCAGCCTGCGCCGGGTCGTGCAGCTGCTGGCGCTGCGGCCGGATCTGCGCATCGAGCCGCTGCGCGGCAATCTGGACACCCGGCTGCGCAAGCTTGACGAAGGGCAGTACGACGCCATCGTGCTGGCCGCGGCCGGCCTGATGCGCCTGGGCCTGGCGGCACGCATCCGCAGCCGCTTCGACCGCACGCAGATGCTGCCCGCGGCCGGGCAGGGCGCCCTGGGCCTGGAGATCCGCAGCGACGACCAGGCGCTGGCGGGTCTGCTGGCGGGCACCCGGCACCGGCCGACCTGGCTGGCGACACTGGCCGAGCGTGCCGTCTCGCGCACGCTGGGCGGCAGTTGTTCGATGCCGCTGGCCGCCCACGCCACCTGGACGGCCGACGGCCAATTGGAGCTCGCCGGTCTGCTGGGCGACGCCGACGAGCCGCTGCGCCCACCGCGGCGCGCCGGCGAGACCGCCGCTGTTGCCGATGAGGGGTCAGCCGAGGCTCTGGGCCAGCGTGTGGCCGAGGCGCTCCAGGGCTGATCGGCCCCGTCAAGGCATGGCGATCATCGTCACCCGGCCGCAGCCGCAGGCCGACGAGTGGGTTGCCGCTCTGGGTGCGCTGCGGGCCGGTCCGGTGGCCGCGGTCGCCTTTCCGCTGTTGCGCATCGCCCCCTTGGCCGATGACTCGGCCGTGGTCCGGGCCTGGCAGGCGCTGCCGCAAGCCTCGGCCGTGATGTTCGTCAGCGCCCATGCGGTCGCGGCGTTTTTTGCTGCCGCACCGGTGGGTCACACCTGGCCGGCCGGCCTGTCTGCGGCCAGCACCGGCCCCGGCACGACGGCGGCGCTGCTGGCGCATGGCGTGCCCAGGTCGGCCATCGTCGAGCCGGACGGGGAGGCCGGTCGCTTCGACAGCGAGGCCCTCTGGCAGCAGTTGAAGGACCAGGACTGGCAAGGACGCCGGGTGCTGGTCGTGCGCGGTGAAGACGGGCGCGACTGGCTGGCCGAACAGTGGCGCGCAGCCGGGGCCGAGTTGCAGCACCTGGCGGCCTACCGTCGTCTGGGGCCCGAGGCCGACCCGACGACACTGGGCGTGCTGCGTGGACTGCAGGCCCAAGGCTCAGTGCCGGTCTGGCTGTTCAGCAGCAGCGAAGCGGCGGCGTACCTGCGGCCACTCGCGGCGGCGGCGGGCCTGGGCGAGTCGCCTTGGCACCTGCACCGGGCGCTGGCGACCCATGAGCGCATCGCCGAGACCGTGCGTACGCTGGGCTTCGGCCAGGTGGCGTTGGTGGTCGCAACGCCCCAGGCCGTGGCCGACGCCGCAGCGGCGATGCCGGGCACGGTCGGCAGCGCCACCTAGAATTTCAGTCGCCGTGACCGACCCCCAAGCGACGCCCGCTCCGGCGCAAACCCCCCCTCCCAGCGATCCTGCGGCCGACACCACGCCCGACGTGGTGTCGGTTTCGGCGGCTTCGGCGCCGACATCGTCCGGCTTGAAGCGGGCGGCGGCCGGCAACCCCTGGGGTCTGGCCGCTGCCGCCTTGTTGCTGGCCGCCACCACGGCCGCGTTCGTGATGGCCTGGAACACCCAGCAGCGGGTCAAGTCGCTGGAAGCCGAACTGGTGCGCCGTCAGCAGGACAGCGGAACCCAGGCCACCGAGGCCCGCACGCTGGCCCGCCAGGCCGAGGTGTCGGCGCGTGAGGCGGTCGCCAAACTGGCGCTGCTGGAGGCCCGGGTGGCGGAGACGGCTTTGCAGCGCGGTCAGTTCGAGGAACTGCTGCAGTCGCTGGCCCGCTCGCGTGATGAAAACGTGCTCGCCGACCTGGATGCGGCCGTGCGCGTTGCCTTGCAGCAGTCGGCGATCACCGGCAGCGCCGAGCCCCTGGTGGTGACGCTGCGACAGGCCGACGAGCGGCTGGCCCGGCTGAACCAGCCGCGCCTCGAACGGGTGCGCCGCGCGGTGGCCCAGGACCTCGAGCGCACCCGTGCGGTGGCCGGCGTCGATGTCGCGATCCTGAGCATCCGGCTTGACGAAGCCGTGCGCAGCGTCGACGAGTTGCCCTTGCTGGCCCAGCCGTCGCGCGGTGCCGCCGGCCGGAGTGAGGCCAAAGCTGCGACGGCGCCCGCTGCGGCTGCAGCGTCGGCCGCCACGGGTTGGTCCGACCGAGCCCAGGAGATGCTCGGACACATCTGGGCCGAGGCACGCGGACTGGTCCGCGTGACCCGCATCGACGGCATCGACCCGTTGCTGGTGGCGCCGGAGCAGGCGTTCTTCCTGCGCGAGAACCTCAAGCTGAGGCTGCTGAACGCACGGCTGGCCTTGTTGTCGCGCCAGTTCGACACCGCCCAGACCGATCTGCGCGAAGCCCAGGCCACGCTGGCACGGTTCTTCGATGCCAGTCAGCGCCGGGTCGGGCTGACCCAGGAACTGCTGCGCCAGGTGGCGGCCCAGGCCCGTCAGCTCGACGTGCCACGACCCGACACCACGCTGTCGGCCATCGCGGCCGCGTCGGCGGGCCGCTGAGCGGGCGCGATGCGCGGCGTCGTCTGGCTCGTTCTGCTGTTTGTCGTCGCCGTGGTCGCGGCGACAACGCTCGGTGGCAATGATGGGCTGGTGACCTTCTACTGGTCGGGTTGGCGCACCGATCTGTCGCTGAACCTGTTCGTGATCCTCGCGGTGTTCGGGGTGGCCGTGCTGGTGGTGTCCATCAACGCCATCGATTCGATGCTCAGCCTGCCGCGGCGCGCGAGTCAGTGGCGTGCACTGCGGCGCGAGCGGGCGGCGCAGTCGGCCCTTCGCGAGGCGCTGGCCGAACTGCTGGCGGCACGCTACGGCCGGGCGTGCAAGGCGGCGCAGCGGGCGCAGGCGTTGCAGGGCGATGCGCCGGTGCTGGGCGGCGAGGCCGGTGAATTCATGATCCTGGCGCGCCTGCTGGAGGCGGCCGCCCTGCACCGGCTGCAGGACCGAGCCGCCCGCGACGCCGCGATGCGGCCGTTGCTGGCGGCCGAATGGGCACTGGAGGACCGCGACACCGCGGCCGCTCAGGCCTTGCTGGCGTCGTTGCCACCCGGGCTGGCTCGGCGCACGCAGGCGCTTCGGCTGCGTCTGCAGGCCGCGCGCCAGGCCGACGAGCCGATGCAGGCCCTGCACCTGGCTCGGCAACTCGCCAACCACGGGGCGTTTTCGACCACCGCCGCCCAGGCCATGTTGCGCAGCCTGGCCACGCAGTCCCTGGATCCAGCCCGCGAAGTGCATCAGCTCGAACGCATCTGGCAGCAGCTCGAACCGGCCGATCGACGAGACCCCGCGGTCGCCGTGCACGCAGCGCGGCGTGCAGTGGCACTGGGTGCGAACGAACATGCCCGGCAGTGGTTGCGGCCGTTCTGGGAGGGCTTGAGCGAGTTGGACGCGGACAGCCGCGAGCAGGTCGCCCTGGCCGTGGCCGATGCAGCACCTGGCATCGCCAGCGACTGGCTGCCCCGCATCGAGACGGCCGCCGAGGCCTGGCCGCAGGACGCCGCGGTGCAGGCCGCGGCAGGCCTGGTGCTCGCGGATCGCCAGCTGTTTGGCAAGGCGCGTCGCCCTCTGGAGCAATCGGCCGCCTCGCCGCGTCTCCCCGGGCCCCTGCGTCGCCGCGCCTGGCGGGTCCTCGCGGCAATCGCCCGTGAGGGCGGCGAGGCCGATGCCGCCCGCCGCTGCGAACAAGAGGCCGCGGCGCTGGATTGACTGCGCGACCCCGTCCATGCCGGCCAGAGCGGCCGACATTGCCCGTGCTATAGTCTTGGGCTTCGCGCGGCTGTAGCTCAGCTGGATAGAGTACTTGGCTACGAACCAAGGGGTCGTGGGTTCGATTCCTGCCAGCCGCACCAGAACAATTGCGTTCTAGAACAACGGGTCAGATGCTTCGGCGTCTGGCCCGTTTTTCTTTGTCCGCTGCGCCTCGCGGCGCCTGCGGGAGCCGCAGCATGCCCGGAGCCGTGGGTCCGGAGTCGGCCACTCGAGGCCGGGCGGCGACGTCTTGCAGTGGTCATCTCCGGACGGCAGCCGCCACGGCCGAGTGGCCAGGCGCGACCGGACGCAGGAGCGTGTCGTTGCGAACGTCTCGGCAAGACACGCTTTGCCCGTTCATGACACCGTCACGCTCTGCATCGACCATCGCCTTCCGTCACGACCAAACGGAGATGAGGCGATGAAGGTCACCGTAGTGGGGACGGGTTATGTCGGTCTGGTGACGGCGGCCTGCCTGGCGGAAATGGGCAATCACGTGCTGGGCCTGGACGTGGACGAGGCCAAGATCGCGCTGCTGAGGGCCGGGCAGGTTCCGATCCACGAGCCGGGACTGGAGGCGGTGGTGCGGCGCAACGCCGCGGCCGGGCGACTGCAGTTCACGACCGACATCGCCGCCGCAGTGGCGCACGGAACCTTGCAGTTCATCGGCGTCGGCACGCCACCGGGCGAGGACGGCAGCGCGGATCTGCAGCATGTGCTGGCGGCGGCGGGTGCCATCGGGGCCGCCATGACCGACTACAAGGTCATCGTCAACAAGAGCACGGTTCCGGTGGGCACCGCCGAACGCGTGCGGGCCAGCGTGCATGCAGCGCTGTGCGCGCGTGGCATGGCCGACTTGCCTTTTGCCGTCGTGTCGAACCCCGAATTCCTGAAGGAGGGCGCGGCGATCGAGGACTGCATGCGGCCCGACCGCATCATCGTCGGCGCCGACGACGAGCGGGCCGTCCTGTTGCTCCGCGCGCTGTACATGCCGTTCATGCGCAACCACGACCGCCTGCAGGTCATGGACCCCCGCAGCGCCGAGCTGACCAAGTACGCCGCCAATGCGATGCTGGCCACGCGCATCAGCTTCATGAACGAACTCGCGGGCCTGGCCGAGCAGCTCGGCGCCGACATCGAACAGGTCAGGCGCGGCATCGGCAGCGATCCGCGCATCGGCACGCACTTCCTCTATGCCGGTGCCGGCTACGGCGGAAGCTGCTTCCCCAAGGACGTGAAGGCGCTTTTGCACACCGCACGCGCGGCCGAGGTCCCGCTGGCTGTGCTGGCCGCCGTCGACCAGGCCAATGCCAGGCAGAAGCAGGTGCTCGCCGACAAGATCGCGGCGCGCTTCGGTGACGACCTTCAAGGCCGCCGCTTCGCGCTCTGGGGCCTGGCGTTCAAGCCCGAGACCGACGACATGCGCGAGGCACCGAGCCTGGACCTGGTGCACGGCCTGCTGGCTCGCGGGGCCGAAGTGCTGGCCTACGACCCGGTGGCACAGGCCACTGGGCGGGCCGCGCTCGACGAGCGGCTGCGCGACTTGCCGATGACCACGCGCCGGCGCCTGCACCTGCGCGACCATGCCCACGACGTGCTGCCCGGCACCGATGCACTGGTGGTCGTGACGGAGTGGAAGGAGTTCCGCAACCCGGACTTCGACCACCTGCGGGCGACGCTGCGTCAGCCCATCGTCTTCGATGGTCGCAACCTCTACGACCCCGGTCTGCTGGCCGCGATGGGCATCGAGTACCACGGCATCGGCCGTGGCGCGTCGACGCCGCATCGGGTGGCGCTGACCGAGGTCCCGCGCCGCGAGTCGGCTCTCGCCGACTGAGACGACGGGCTTGACGGCCCCGATCGCGAGGTCGAGCGGCCTGGCCGCCTTGCTGGCGGCGCAGTTCTTCTCGGCGCTCGCGGACCATGTGCTGCTGATCGTCGCGATCGCGCTGCTGGTGCAGCAGGCCTGGTCCGAGGCCTGGACGCCGGCGCTGAAGATCGCGCTCGTCGTCGCCTACGTCGTGTTCGCGCCCTGGGTCGGACCGCTGGCCGATGCCATCGCCAAGCCGCGCCTGATGATGTTGACCAACGCGCTGAAGGCGGCAGCTGTGGTGGCCTTGTTTGCCGGCCTCGTGAACGCGCCGGTGGCGATGCTGCTTGTCGGGCTCGGTGCGGCGGCCTACGCCCCGGCCAAGTACGGCCTCGTCACCGAGCTGGTGCCGCCGTCGCGCCTGGTGGCGGCCAGCGCCTGGCTGGAGGGCCTGACGGTCTGCGCCGCGTTGCTGGGTACGGTGTTGGGCGGCCTGCTGATCGGGCCGCACTTCGCGCGCTGGACGGTCCCTGCGGGCTTCGAAGCCTTGCCCGCGGCGCTGCTCGTGGTGCTGCAGTTCTATGCCATCGCCGCGGTGCTGAACCTGGTGGTTCCCGACAGCGGCGTGCGCCACCGCATCGCGGCGGTCGGGTCCGGTTGGCGGTGGGGGACTGGGCTCCTGCGTGACCATGTGCAGGCCCAGACGCGGCTGTGGCGCGATCCCCAGGCCGGGTTGTCGATGGCGGTGACGGTGCTGTTGTGGGGCGTGGCGGCGACCTTGCAGTTCGTCGTGCTGCGCTGGGCCCAGGATGCGTTGGACCTGCGTCTTGACGAAGCCGCGGTCCTGCAGGGGATCGTCGCGGTCGGTGTCGTGCTGGGGGCCGCCGGTGCGGGCCGGTTCGTGCGCCTGCACTCGGCACCCCGCTGGCTGCCGCTGGGCATCGTGCTGGGGGTTCTCGTGCCGGCGGTGGCCTGGATCGACACGATGACGCTGGCGGTCCCGGCGCTGCTGCTGTGCGGCATCTGTGCCGGCTGGCTGATCGTGCCGATGAACGCGCTGCTCCAGCACCGCGGCCAGGTCCTGTTGAGCACGGGCCGGTCGGTTGCGGTGCAGCACTTCAACGAGAACGCCAGCGTCCTGCTGACGCTTGCCGCCTATGCCGTGATGCTGGCCTGCGGCTGGAGCACGACGCTGACGATGGTCGTGCTCGGCGGCTGGATCACGCTGTCCTTGGCGGCTGTGGCAGGGTGCTGGCGAGCGACATGGCGCCGGACAGGCGACGCATCGATGCCTGAACCGCAGCCAGGTGATGCTGCTCGACCTGCTTGACGATGCGCTCCCAGTCCATCGCCTCGGTGGTCCGGCGGGCAGCCGCACCGAGCGGCATCCGCTCCTGCGGATGCGCCGCCAAGTGGGCGGCCAGCTGAACGAAGCCTTCGCCATCGTCTGAAGGCGCGAGCAGTCCGTTGACGCCATGCCGGATCAACTGGCCGGCGGCGGCCTCGTCGAAGGCCAGGACCGCCAGGCCGCTGGCCATCGCTTCGGGCACGACGTTGCCGAAGGTCTCGGTCAGGCTCGGAAAGACGAACACGTCGCCGCTGGCGTAATGCTCGGCCAGGGCGATGCCCCGCTGCACACCGGCGAACACGGCATCGGGACACTGCAGCCGCAACGACGCGGCCGAGGGGCCGTCGCCGACCAGGACGAGCCGGCATCGCGGGTCCTGGGCCCGCATGGCGCCAAATGCCGCGACCAGTCGGTCGAGGTTCTTCTCCGGTGCCAGGCGTCCAACGTAGAGCACCACCATCGTCGACTCATCGACGCCCCAGCTCGCGCGCAGTGCCGCGCTCCGCCGTGACGGGTCGAATCGCTGGGTGTCGACGCCCCGCGCGACGACCTGCAGACGGTCAAAGCCCTGCTTTTCCAGGTCGGCCCGCAGCGCCTCGGTGGGCACCATGGTGCAGGCGGTGCGGTTATGGAACTTGCGCAGGTAGCCCATGATCGGGTTGGTCAGCCACTTCATGCCGTAGTGGCGGCTGTAGGCGTGGAAGTTGGTCCTGAACTCCGACACCGTCGGCAGCTTCATGCGCGTCGCGGTCTGCAGGGCCGACCAGCCCAGCGGACCTTCGGTCACGAGGTGAACCACGTCCGGGCGGTGCAAGGTCCACAGTTCGGTCAGCGCACGCTTGGCCGGCAGGCCCATCTTCAGCTGCGGATAACGCGGGATCGGCAGGCCACGCATCAGCACCTCGTGCAGCCCGCTGCCGCCCTCTGGGTCGAACCCTGGCGCCCGGTCGTTCGAGCCCTGGCGCGGGCGCACCAGCTGGATGCTGTGGCCGTTGTCGCGCAGGCCTTCCACGACCCGGGCGATCGTCGCGGCGACGCCATTGACCTCGGGAGGCCAGGTCTCGGTGACCACCGCGATTCGAAGCGAGCGCCGTGCCGGCAGCACCTCGTCGACGGTGAAGGCTTCGGGTTCGGACGTGCGCATGAAGGGTATGTTGACCCCGGTTGTCGACAGATCCGTGACAAGGCGCCGAACGGCAGGGTGTTCACCGATCCGTCATCGCAGCTTCAACGCATGTTCACCGAACCGACCCAGTATCCAGAGCCGGAAGGATCGCCGTTGCGGGTCTTGCGACAAGGTTCGCGTCAAGTCCTGCGACGGTTCGGTGACCTCTCCGCTGCACATCCACTTCCGGAGCCCTCGATGCGCCCCACTCTCGGCCGCTTCCTCGACACCCTCGCCTTGCTGCGCTGGGACGATCACCGCTACTACCACCACAGCCGCATCAACCAGTCGCTGCACTTCGTCAGCGCGCTGAGTTTCCTGGCGGCCTACGGCATGCTGTTCATCGATCCGGCCTGGGCGGCCTGGATTGCGTGGACGGTGTCGATGACGACCCGTCAGGCCGGGCACTTCTTCTTCGAGCCGCGCGGCTACGACCACGTCAACCAGGCCACCGATGCGCACAAGGAGGAGATCAAGGTCGGCTACAACATCCGGCGCAAGGTCGTGCTGATGGCGATCTGGGTTGCAGCGCCGCTGGCGCTCTGGTTGAGCCCGACGCTGGGTGGCACCATCGCCCCGGCCACCGACTTCACGGGTTATCTGCGTGACGTCGGGATGGCCTGGCTGGCGCTGGGCGTCGCGGGTCTGGTGTTCCGGACGCTGCAACTGTTCTTCGTCCGCGACCCCGTCACGGCGCTGGCCTGGGCCACCAAGATCGTGACCGACCCCTTCCACGACGCGATGCTGTACCGGCATGCGCCGCTGGCGCTGTTGAAGGGCGAACTCATCGACCCGATGGAGCATGTGCTGGAGCAGCGTCCGCGCCCGCGTTCGGCTGCGGGTGACTGAGCACGCTGGGCTGGGCGGCCGTGATCCGGCCGTCCGACAGCCCGAGCTTGGTGCGCAGCACCTGCACCAGCAGGCGGCGGCGGATGGCCTTGGCGCTGAACTGGGCACTGAGCGATTCGTCGCGCCAGAACCAGCCGTCCGCCTGCATCGCCTGCGCCGCGACAACGAAGCGCTGTGCCATCTCCTCGAAGTCGGCGTCGGTCCAGGCCAGGTTGAAGATCATCCGGCCCGAGCCGACCCAGCTCAGCGCCAGGCCCTTCTCGCGCAGATAGAACTGGAGCATCCAGTGGTGCTGACCGGGCTGGGTGTAGAGCACCGTCCAGACCGTGCCCATCGCCGCCACGCGCACCGGCACGCCGGCGGCCTCGAGCCGGGCGTTCAGCTGGTCAGCGCGGCCGTGCCAGCGCTCGTCCATTCCGTCGTAGAGCGACAGCACCTCGGGTGTGGCCAGGCGCTCCAGGAAGACCTGCATCGCGCACATCACGGTCGGGTGGGCATTGAAGGTTCCGCGTGCAAAGCAGATGTCTGCCGGGCGCTCGTCGCGCCAGCGCTTCATCAGCGCGGCCTTGCCGCAGACGACGCCCACCGGCAGCCCGCCGCCGAGCGTCTTGCCGTAGGTGACCATGTCCGCCTGCACGCCGAAGTACTGCTGGGCACCGCCCGGGGCCAGGCGGAAGCCCATGAACACCTCGTCGAAGATCAGCACGATGCCGCGCGCCGTGCAGACCTCCCGCAGGGCCTTCAACCAGGCAGTCGTCGCGGCGCGGTCGAAACCGGCGCTGCGCACGCCATCGACGAGGCCGCTGTCCCCGGGCGCGGCCCGGTTGGGGTGCAGGGCCTGCAAGGGGTTGACCAGCACGCAGGCGATGTCGCGGCGGCTGCGCAGCACACGCAGCGTGTCGGCGTCGCGTTCCTTCAGCGTGTAGGTGTCGCGTGCCGGCATCGGGTTGCCCGGGCCGGGCTGCACGTCGTCCCAGAAGCCGTGGTAGGCCCCGGTGAAGCGCACCAGCTTGCGCCGGCCGGTGTGGTAGCGCGCCAGCCGGACGGCCTGCATCACGGCCTCGGTGCCGCTCATGTGGAACGACACCTCGTCCAGGCCCGAGACCTCACGGAGTCGCTGCACGTTGTAGGCCACCGCCGGGTGGTACTGGCCCAGCACCAGGCCGACGTCGGCGGACCGCCGGGTCGCTTCGGCGATGGCCGAGCGGTAGAAGTCGGTGCCGAACAGGTTGACGCCGTAGCTGCCGGTCAGATCGAAGAAGCGCTCGCCGTCCAGATCGGTGAAGCCGACGCCGGCGCTGGACTGCACGAAGCTGCCGAGCGACAGGTGTTCGCGCAGGTAGGCCGAAAACGGCGGCGGCACCCGGTAGGCACCGGTGAACTGCAGGTCGCTCAGTCCGGTGCGCGTCTGCCGGGTCAACTCGATGCTGCCTGCGTGGCGCTGTTTCAGCGTCGCCGCCAGCCGTGCAAACCCGGCGCGTCGGCGCGCGAGCACGTCGCCCGGCGCACCGTCGGGGTCGAAGAACCCGGCCTCGTCGTAGCGGAGCCCGGGCAGCCAGCGGGCCACACGCAGTGCCATCTTGGAGTGGCCGGACAGCGAGCGGTGCTTGGCCAGCGACAGCTGCACGCGGCGGATCGCACGCGGCAGCAGCGTCGCGCCGGCCAGGGCGGCCATCGCGGCCAGTGCCAGGGTGGTGGGTGTGGGGCTCTCGGTCATGTCGGATCGGTCCGGGTTGGCGAACGTCAATGGAGTCGAAGATGGAAGATGTAAGTCAGGGCGTTGACGCAGGCGTGAAGGCGGCGCGACAGCCGCGTGACAGTGCACGGAAAGGCCTGTGGTCGCGGCTGTTGGCGAACGAGGGCCTGAACTTCGTGCTCACCAACCGGATACCGCGTCTGGCGCTGACGCGGTGGGTCGGCCGCTTCGCGCGGATCGAGAGTCCCGGCCTGACCCGGCTGTCGATCGCCGTCTGGCGGCTGTTCACGGATCTCGACCTCAGCGAGGCCGAGCCCGAACGCTGGCGCAGCCTGCGGCACTGCTTCACGCGGCGCCTGAAGGCCGGGGCGCGGCCGGTGGATGCCACGCCCGGCATCCTGACCAGCCCCTGCGATGGCATCGTCGGCGCTTGCGGAGCCGTCGAGCGGGGCCAGGTCTACCAGGCCAAGGGCATGCCCTATGCGGCCGCCGACCTGTTTGGCGATGCCGAATCGGCTGCCGCCTTCGAGGGCGGGCAGTACGTCACCTTGCGCCTGACCTCGGCGATGTACCACCGCTTCCACGCTCCGGACGATGCGGT
>JAJTGU010000182.1 GCA_021297985.1 Rubrivivax sp. | reverse complement strand
TGCACCTGGCCGTCCACCGCCAGGGTCACGGTGGTGATCACGGTGTCGCCGTCGCGGTTGAAACGCATCGCCATGCTCTTGTCGGCCGAGCGCAGCGTCGTGCCTTGCACCCGCAGCACCGTGCTCGGCACGCCGTCCAACTCGGCCACCATCGCCTGGGTGCCCCGCGACCGGAGCACCAGCGTGCGGCCGTCGGCCATCTGGTAGGTGCCGCCGATCGCCTGGCGATCGGTCGGGTCCACGCTCGGCAGGGCCGCGGCCGCCGGTGCGGTGACGACGATGCTTTCCATTCCGGCATGGGCAGCGCCCATCGCGGCAACGGCCAGGAAAGCGAGGGCGATACGGGTCGAGGTCTTGGTCATGATGCGATCTCCAGCAGGGGTTGAGTGACGAGTCCGACATGGCTTCGATCCGCACCGTCCACCGGGCGCCGCCGTGAGGCCTTGCCGGGGGTAGAGGGGCGTGTCGTTGCCATGGATGAACTGTGCCGACCCGGACCACGCGCCGCAGCGCCGCAGTGCACACCGGGCGTGTGCACGATTCACATCGCCCGCAGGCGCCGCGCTACCAGCGCGCGGGCAGCTTCTTCAGCAGCACGATGTGCCCGCTGCGCATCTCGATGTAGCCACCTTCCTGGAGCGGCTTGAAGACCCGGCTGACCATCTCTCGCGAGGCGCCGACGCGGTCGGCCAGCTGCTGCTGGGTCAGCTTGTCGGGCAGGCGCTTGACGCCCGGTTCACCGGGCACGTCCTGCGCCTGGCTGCGCAAGAGTCGGACGACACGGCCGTAGACATCTTCCAGCGCCAGGCTCTTGACCTGTTGCGTGCTGCTGCGAACCAGGCCGATCAGCTTGTGCACCAGGTGCACGGCAAAGTCCGGATGGCGCGCCAGGAAGTCGCGCACGTCGGCTCCCGGCACCACGACCACGGTGGTCGGCTCCATCGTCATCACGCTGGCCGAGCGCGGGCCACCGTCCAGCGTCATCTCGCCGAAGTACTCGCCCGGGCCCTGCACGCCGTAGACCACTTCGCGACCGTCGCGGTCCGACCCGTAGGCACGGATCCGGCCCTTCAGGATGATGAACAGCGCATCGGACCGGTCGTCTTCGGTCACCAGCACGGTGTTGGCGGCAAAGCTGCGCACGCTGCCATGCGCTGCCATCGCGCGCAGCATCGTGTCGTCCAGCAACTCGGTTCGGGAATCGTGGGGTTCGGTCATGGACGTCGGGGGTGCGGGATCTTCAGCCCACGGGCCGCGCCCCGAGCAGCCAGGCCGTTGCGGTGAAGGTGACGAAGGCCAGTGCGGTGCTCGTCATGATGATGCGGGCGATGCGGCCATTGTCAGCACCAAAGCGCTCGGCCAGCAGCGACACGTTGCTGGCACTGGGCAGCGCCGCCGCGAGCACCATCACGGTGATCTGCGACACGGTCAGCGGCGCTCCCATTCGCAGCGCCGAGAGTGCCAGGACCCCGACGAGGAGCGGATGCAGCAAGAGCTTGACGGCAGCCACGGGCACGAAGTCGCGGTAAGGCGTCTTGCCGTGGGCCGCGCGCCCGGCGCGACTCAGCACCGCGCCGATCGTGAACAGCGCCACCGGTGTCGCAGCGCTGGCCAGCATCTGCACGATGGTGTCGACCGGGCCGGGCAGCTTCAAGCCGATCACCCCCACCATCGCTCCCGCGGCAATGGACCAGGGCAGCGGATTGGACATCGCACCCTTCAATGCCCGCCCCAGCGCCTGGCGCCGCCCGGCCGCCGCGGCACCTTCGCTTTGGGCCAATGCGATGCACAGGCTGCTGGTGACGAACAGGTCGGCCAGCAGCACGCTCGTCAGTGGTCCGGCGGCCGAAGGACCCAGCAAGGCCACCAGCAGCGGGATGCCCATGAAGCCGGTGTTGGGGAAGGCCGCGACCAGGGCGCCGAAGGCGGCGTCCTTCAAGCCGACACGGGCGTTGAGCGACAGCGACACGACGACGAACACGATCAGCAGTGCCGATGCGGTGTAGACCACCAGCACCACCGGGTCCAGCAGCTGCGCCACCGGTGTCGATGAGCCAAACCGGAACAGCATGCACGGCAGCGCGAAGTACAGGACAAAGGCGTTCAGCCCGGGGATCGCCTCGTCCGGCAGCAGCCGCCGTTCGGCCGCCAACCAGCCGGCCAGCACCAATGCAAAAAACGGGACCGTGACGGCGAGGATGGCCTGCATCGGGGACGCCGCCTTCAGCCTGCGGTGGCACCCAGGCCGAGCCCGGACATCGCACGGGAGCGCACCTGGGCCAGCGAGTCGTCGACGAGCAGCACGCCGTCCTCGAACACGGTGCGCAACGCGTCGGCCCAGCCTTCGGCCTGCAGCACGGCCTGTTCAGGGCTGCCCAGATGCACCGTGGCCCAGCGGGCCGCGTCGCCGTTGCCCAGCGTCAGCAGCGTCATGCGGCCGGCCTTGGAACGCTTGCCCGGGTCGGTGGCGGGATCCTTGCGGATGTCGCGCCAATGGCCGTTGATGCAGACGGCCGAGGCCTTCATCGCAAAGCCGAGGTCGTCGCGGTGCACCGCCTGCAGCAGTGCACCGCCCTGCCCGAAGGCGACGTTGTCGGCGGCAAAGCCGTGGCGTTGCAGCGTCTCCAGGATGGCGCCGATGCTGGCCCGCGTGATGCCATCGCCCTGGATCACGCGCACGTGGTTCAGCAGCCGATAGCCTTGGGCAGTGTCCTGGGTGCCGAAAGCGGCGGCCAGCTGCTGCACGGTCTTCAGCACGACGGTCGGCGGGTGGCCGCTGTCGGGGCGGATGACGACGGTGGCGCCGGACGCGATGACCTGCTCGCGCAGCGCCCCGCCCCACAAGGCCGCGACCGCGTGCTCGAGGTCGTAGCTGTCGGACACCACGGCCAGCAGCGCACCGGGTCGGGCGTAGAGGTCCAGCATGCGGCGATAGGCCTCGGCCTCGCCGTCCCGGCCCCACGCGGTGATGGTGCTGTGCTCGGCGGCCGGGATGCTGAAGCCGGCCATGGGCTCCTGGTAGTACAGCCGCGCGCCCAGCAGCGCCGCCAGGGTGTCGGTGCCCTGGAAGTTGACCAGGTGCGCCAGGCCGCCGATCAGCGCCGATTCGTAGGACGAGACCCCACGGGCGCCGAAGTCGTGCAGCTTGAACGGCAGCCCCGCCAGCGCGGCATCGCCGCCGGTCTCTCGAAGCGCTCGCGCCAGCGTGGCCTTGGTGGCGTGGCTGAAGGTCGCCACCGTGGTCGGGTACCACAGGCGAAGCAGCAGGGTCTCGAGGTGGCTGGTCAGCCAGGCGCAGGCCGGGTCGGTGTTTTCGACCGTCGCCAGCACCTGCCCGGTGGGCACGACGCTGCCCTCGGGCACGGCGCGGATGCGCACCGGCAGCCGACCGCCGTGGCGCTGCACGATGTGCTGCCAGCCGGCAACGTTGAACGGCAGCCCGTGCGCCGCGGCCAGCTCGGCGGCGTAGGCCAGGCTGTCGGCCGCCACCGGCCGGCACAGGGTCTCCTTCAGCAGGATCTGCAGGCCGAAGAAGACCGTATGGCCCGGGGTGTCCGGCGCGCTGCCGCCACGCGCCTCGATGTAGCTGAAGACGCGCTCGGTGCCGGGTGGGTACTGCGCGAAGTGGCTGAGCTTGTAGCTGTCGGTGTTCAACGGCAGCAGTGCCGCAGCATCGGCCAGCCCCAGGAGTCGGAAGTCGGGCATGCGTGGGGGCGTGTCTGGGGTTGGAGACCGGTCAGGCGCGCTGGACGCCAGGCCGGCCCGCCTCGACCACAAAACGGGCCTGACTGGTGGCCGGGCTCGACGGGTCCAGAACGTCGGCGACCGTGCGCAGGTCCATCTCGAGCCGGTCCGGTGTCAGCGTTCCGCGCAGGCAGCCGCGCTGGTCGCTGCGCGCATGCAGGACATGCGGGTTGAAGCCCTGGGCCCGGCTCACCCGGTCCTGCGCCAGACCGGCGCTGGAGATCGAGGTGCCCGCGAACTCGGCGCCGAGCACGCGACCACCCGGCCGGCCATAGTCCTCCAGGACCTGGCTGACGTAGTGGCAGTGCACGTCCCCGCCCAGCACGACGAGGCCGGGCACGCGACGCTGCGCCACGACGTCCAGCAGGCGCTGGCGGGCTGCCGGGTAGCCGTCCCAGCCATCGGTCCAGAACGTGCCCGTCGAGCCCGTCGTGCCGGTCGCCGCCGCGTCGATGGCGCTCCAGCTGAAGCGGCTGAGCAAGGTCTGCTGGGCGAGCAGGTTCCAGGGCCGCTCCAGGCTCCAGCCGTCGGCCAGCCAGCGTTCCTGGGCGGCACCCAGCATCGTTCGCGACGGGTCGGCCATCTGCGGGCAGTCGGCCAGCGGCAGGGTGTTGCTGCCGGCCCGGCCGGGACGCGGGCAGGCCTGGACGTCGCGGTGCTGGCGGTTGTCCAGGCGGTGGATGCGCGCCAGCCGGCCCCAGTCGAGCCGGCCGAACATCGGCATGGTCCCGTCTGCAGCCGGCCGGGCCGACCGCGGCAATGGCATGTGCTCCCAGTAGGCCCGGTAGGCCGCGCTGCGCTGGGCCGCAAAGTCGGCCTGCAGGCTCTGGCCGGTGAGCCCGGCGTAGTCGTTGTCGACCTCGTGGTCGTCCCAGACCAGCAGCCAGGGTGCCGCCGCGTGCGCGGCCTGCAGCAGCGGGTCGGTCTTGTATTCGGCATGGCGCAGCCGGTAGTCGGCCAGCGTGCGGGTCAGGCCGCCCGCGTGGCGACGCGGCGCATCGGGTCGCGAGGCGTACTCGTAGATGTAGTCGCCCAGGAACAGCACCAGGTCCGGCTCGCCGGCCACGGCATCGCGCCACGCGGCGTAGTGGCCCACGTCCCAACGCTGGCAGCTCGCGGCGACAAACGACAGCCGCGCCACGGTGGCATCCGGCGCTGGCGCGGTGCGCGTGCGGCCGACCCGGCTGCGCTGGCCGTCGGCCTCGAAGCGGTACCAATAGACGCGGTCGCTGGCCAGGCCGCTGACTTCGGCATGCACGCTGTGCGCATCGTCGGCGAGCGCAACGTCGGCGCCACGGGCCGCGATCCGGCTGAAGGCCTCGTCCTCGGCCACTTCCCAGCGCACCGGGACCCGGTTGCCCAGGCCAGCGCCCACCAGCCGTGTCCACAGCACCACGCCGGCCGGCTGCGGCTGCCCGCTGGCCACCCCGAGAGCGAAGCGGTCCTCGTTTGCATGACCCCGACCGTGGCGCAGCAGCATCGGCCACGCCAGGCCGGCAGCGAGGCCGCGGCCCAGCACCGCGCGGCGGCCGGCAAGGGGCGCCCGGTTCACGTGTGACGGGCCAGCAGTTCGTCCAGCGCCGGCCGCAGCGGACCCAGAAGACTGTCGAGCCGGGCCTCGACGACATCGCGCACGGTGTCGACGATGACCTGGGTCTGGCGTTCGATCTCGAGGTTCAGCGGATCGCCTTCGACCTTGTCGGCAAAGGTGGTCATGCGCAGGGTTTCCGGGATCAGCCAGACCTCGAACCAGCCGCTGCCGTCTGCCGCCTTGTGCGATTCGGACACCGTGAGGCTGGCGCCATTGACCGCGATGTAGCCCTTGGCGAAGACGTAGCGCATCCAGGGCGCCGGCACGGCGATGCGCAGCACGCGGTTGTTCTCCGGCGTGCGGATGCCCTGCAGACGCGCCAGCACGTCGACATGCCCCGACAGCACGTGGCCGCCGACCTCTGCACCTTCGGCCGCGGCGCGCTCGACGTTGACCGCGCTGCCCACGTCCAGGCCGCCCAATGTGCTGACCGCCAGGGTCTGCATCATCACGTCGAAGTGCGCCTGCCCGCCGTCCTGCCGTGCCGTCACGGTGAGGCAGACGCCGTCGACCGAGACGCTGGCGCCGATCGCCAGGCCGTCGTCGAAACCTGTTGGCAGCGCCAGGCACAAGCGCTGCAGCCCCGGGAGGGACTCGATCCGGGCCACGCGGGCCACGCCTTGAACGATGCCGGTGAACATGCCCTGGATTGTCCCGCAGCGCCGGGCCGCCGGTCTGCCTAGACTTGTCGCATGACCGACACCCGCCCCCGCGACCCAGCCCTGGCGTTTTCGCTCGCCGCCCCTCCGGCCGGCTTTGCCGACGATCCGGCGCCCGTGTGGGCCGCATTGCGCGAGCACTCGCCGGTGCACGACCTGGGCAACGGCGCCTGGTACCTGACCCGCCATGCCGACGTGCTGGCGGTCTACCGGAGCGCGGTCGTCAGCAGCGACAAGAAGGCCGAGTTCGCGCCACGGTTCGGCGTCGGCACACCGCTGTACGAACACCACACCACCAGCCAGGTGTTCAGCGATCCGCCGCTGCACACGCGACTGCGCCGCATCGTGATGGGGGCCATGAACCAGCGCGCCATCGCACGCATGGATGCGGGCGTGCGCAGCCTGGTCGCAGGCCTGCTGGACCGCCTGGACGACGAGCCGGCGCCGGATCTGGTCGAGCACTTCGCGGCCAGCATCCCGGTCGAGGTGATCGGCAACCTGCTCGACATCCCCAAGCACGAGCGCGGTCCGCTGCGCGCGTGGTCGCTGGCGACCTTGTCGGCGCTGGAGCCGGCACCCAGCGCCGCGATGGTCGACGCCGGCCAGCGTGCGGTGGCCGAGTTCCTGGCCTACCTGCGAGGCCTGGTCGCACAGCGCACCGCCCACCCCGGCGACCCCGAGGTCGATGTGCTGACCCGTCTGATCCAGGGCGACGCCAGCGGCAGCCTGGACGAACACGAGCTGCTGCACAACTGCATCTTCCTGCTCAATGCCGGCCACGAGACGACGACCAACCTGATCGGCAACGGCGCCTGGCTGCTGATGCGCGACCCGGCGTCGTTGACGCGGCTGCTGACCGAGCCGACGCTGATCGACCCCGCGGTCGAAGAGCTGCTGCGACTGGAAAGCCCGATCCAGCTCAACAACCGGCGGCTGCTCGAACCGATCACGCTGCCCAGCGGACCGACCCTGCCCGCGGGCAGCTACGTCAACCTGGCCGTCGGTGCGGCCAACCGCGACCCGGCGGTGTTTGCCGATCCGGAACACATGGACATCGCGCGCAAGCCCAACCACCACCTGGCGTTTGGCCAGGGTGCCCACGCGTGCTCGGGCATGAACGTCGCACGACTCGAGGCGCGCATCGCGCTGCTGGCGCTGTTCCAGCGCTTCCCGAGGCTGGCCCTGACCGGCACCGAGGTCCGTGACCGCCGGCTGCGCTTCCGCGGCTTCAAGAGTCTGCCGGTCGAACTGACCTGACATCGCCGCCCATGCCCGAACCCTTCAAGAACCTGCTGAACGCCGAGGTCGTGCACGCCGCGGCGACCCACCTGGCGCGGGCCGGCGGACGACGATTCGACAAGGCCGCCTTCGAACGCGCGGCGCTGGACGGCCTGGACGGCCTGGAGATGAAGGCGCGTGCGATGCAGATCGCCGACGCGCTGGAGCTTGTCCTGCCGGCCGACTTCGACACCGCCGCAACCTGGATCGAAGCCGCGCTGGCGCCGCCGGTGGCCGTGCTGGGTGTCGCCGGGCACGGCAGCAGCCCGGCCGGACTGGCGGGCTGGGTCGGCTGGCCGCTCGGCGAGTACGTCGCCCGTCGCGGCCTGGGTGCGCCCGAGCGGGCGCTGCGCTGCCTGCACGCGCTGACGCAGCGCTTCAGCGCCGAGTTTGCAATCCGGCCGTTCATCGCCACGCATCCCGACATGGTCTGGCCCACGCTGGAAGTCTGGACCCGGGATCCTTCGGACCACGTGCGCCGCCTGGTCAGCGAGGGCAGCCGCCCGCGCCTGCCCTGGGGCATGCAGCTCAAGCACCTGGTCGCCGACCCGACGCCGACGCTGCCGCTGCTGCGCGCCCTGCAGGACGACCCCAGCGACTACGTCCGGCGCAGTGTCGCCAACCACCTGAACGACATCGCCAAGGACCACCCGGGACTCGTCGCGCAGTGGCTGGCCGAACACCTGCCGGAGGCCGGCAACGCGCGGCGCGCCCTGCTCAGGCACGCCAGCCGGACACTGATCAAGGCCGGCGACGCCGCCGTGCTGAAAGCCTGGGGTTTGGGACGCGCGCTCGCGGGCAACGCCACGCTGGAACTGGCGCCACGCCGCATCGCATTGGGCGACGCGGTCGAACTGACGGTGAACCTGAGCAGCACCGCCCGCCGACCGCAACGCCTGGTGCTGGACTACGCCGTGCACCACATCAAGGCCAACGGCGGCAGCAGCGCCAAGGTCTTCAAGGGCTGGACGCTCGAACTTGCCGCCGGCCAGCAGTGCCGGCTCGTCAGGCGCCACAAGGTGCAGGCGATCACGACCCGGCGCTACTTCAGCGGCCGCCACCGCATCGAGTTGCTCGTCAACGGCCGGTCCCTGGCCGAATCGGACTTCGATCTGTCGGTGCCGACGTGACCTGGCAGCCCGACTTCGACATCCACCCCGAGGTCGCGCGGGCGCAGACGCCACCCCCGTCGTTCTACCGCAGCGACGCCGCGTTTGCAGCCGTCCGCGACGCGGTGTTCGCCCGTCAGTGGCATTGGCTTTGCGACGCCGCCGCAGCCCCGCGCGCGGGCCATGCGGCTCCACAGGTGCTGCTGCCGGGCCTGCTCGACGAGCCCGTGCTGCTGCTGCGCGACCCGGGTGGCACGCTGCGCGCGTTCAGCAACGTCTGCACCCACCGCGGCCGGTTGCTGGTGGACGCACCGCTGGCGCTTGAAGCCGGCCCGGCGCCGATCCGCTGCCCGTACCACGGCCGGCGGTTTGCCTGCGACGGACGAATGCACTTCATGCCCGGCTTCGAAGGGGTGCTGGACTTTCCGTCGCCGACCGACCACCTGCCAGCGCTGGGGCTGCACGAATGGGCCGGGCAGTTGTTCGTGGCCTTGCCGGGTGCCGCACCACGGGCTGACACGCTGGCGCCCACGCTGGAGGCCATCGCCCCGCGGCTGTCCGGTCTGTACCCGGTGCCGCTGGCGGACTTCGTGCCAGACCCTGCGAGAAGTCGCGACTTCGCCTTCGACGCGCACTGGGCGCTGTATGTCGACAACTACCTCGAAGGCCTGCACATCCCCTTTGTCCACCCCGGCCTGACGGGCACGCTGGACTGGATGCAGTACCGCTACGAGCTGTGGCCGCGGGCGAATCTGCAGATCGGTCTGGCGGCCCCCGGCGAGCCCGCGTTCGAACCCGGTGCGGACTCGCCCGAATACGGCCAGCGCATCGCGGCGTACTACTTCTGGCTGTTCCCCAACCTGATGCTCAACTTCTACCCCTGGGGCCTGTCGCTGAACGTCGCGCTGCCGGTGTCGCCAAGCCGGACGCGGGTGCTGTTCCGCGGCTTCGTGGCCGATGCGGCGCTGGCGGGACAGCCCGCAGGCGGCGCCGGCGGCGCGCTCGACGCCGTCGAGCAGGAGGACCAGGCCGCCGTGCTGGGCGTGCAGCGCGGCCTGGCCTCGCGGCTGGCGCGGCGCGGCCGCTATTCGGCCCGCCACGAGAGCGGCACCCACCAGTTCCACCGCCTGCTGCTGCAAGCCCTGCACGACGTCGGCCGCTGAAGGCGTGATGTAGCGCACTACATTACGCGGCATGGAGTCCATGCCGCTGCTGCCCTTGCTGCGCGATTTCGATGCCGCCCCGCTGGCGTTGACGCTGCGCGTGGCGGTGTTCGCCACCGCCATCGCGCTGCTGCTGGGCGTCGCGCTGGGTTGGCTGTTCGCGCGCACGCGGCTGCCCGGGCGCAGCGTGCTCGAGGCGCTGTGCATGCTGCCGCTGGTGCTGCCGCCCACGGTGCTCGGCTACGGACTGCTCGTCGTGATGGGTCGCCGCGGCGTGGTGGGCGCCTGGCTGCACGAGCACTTCGACTACAGCGTCATCTTCCACTGGCACGGTGCCGTGCTGGCCTCGGCCCTCGTCGCGCTGCCCCTGGTGCTGAAGGGCGCGAGCACCGCCTTTGCGCAGGTCGACCGCACGCTCGAAGACGCCGCGCGCACGCTGAACCAGAGCGCGCTGTCGGTCTTCCTGCGCGTCACGCTGCCACTCGCCTGGCCCGGCATCCTGGCGGGCACGCTGCTGGCCTTTGCCCGCGCGATGGGTGAGTTCGGAGCGTCGCTGATGGTGGCCGGTTCGATCCCCGGCCAGACGCAGACCGCCGCGATGGCGGTCTACGACGCGGTCCAGGCGGGGCGCGACGATGTGGCGGCCCTGCTGGCGCTGGCGATCTCCGCGCTGTCGGTGGCGATCCTGCTGCTGTCCAACCGGCTGCTCGCGCCGCAGCCGCCCGTGCGCTGAAGTGGCCATGACACCGGGTGCCGCACGCTCGCGCCGTGGGTTCATCGCCGCGGCAGGCTGTGCGCTGGTGGCTCTGGCGCTGCCCGTCGCCGCGCAGCAGACCTTGTCGGTGTCGGCTGCTTCGAGCCTGGGTGACGCGATGCGGGCGGTCTCTGCGCGTTTCGAGGCCGCCCACCCCGGCGTGCGGGTGCGGCTGAACCTGGGGGCCTCG